>NZ_JARCJL010000075.1:0-1033 GCF_028890025.1 Phaeobacter sp. PT47_59 | reverse complement strand
AACATGGGGGTCATGCGGCGCGTTTTCTGTTTGCGACGGTCAGCCGACCATCGAGAACTGCGGCCCTTGTGACGGCTACTCGGTGAGCCCCTTTGGGCGACCACCGCATCCTTCTGCGCTTTCCCATGCGGGCATTGGCAATGTCATCGACTGATCCTTCGGCACGAGATGACGAGATGGGCAGCCCGTTACGGTACCGTCGGCCATAGTCGACAAGGGATTCCATGTTGTTCGCGAGATAGGTGTACAGTGTCCCGCATCGGGCCTGCACACGAGCGGCAGCGGTGCGGACAGCCAAAGGTTCTTCCGCAAGGCGGGTGCAATCGTGCATGAGCCCTTTCAGATAAGTTTCCGCGACCCGTGCTCTGCCATGCCACAGCCACCAGCGAAGGCTTTTCGCGGGGCGCTGGAACAGCACCGGAATTCCAGTGAATCCCGGTATCTGGACCAGACCCTGAACGGCGGCCTCGACATGTCGAATACGCATCGAGATGTGCCACCAGTCGAGGATATGCTTCACCTGGCCGTCGCCACCCATGGCATTCCGTATGAGGTTCGGGAGAGCAAGCTCGCCATCAGAGATTACCGTCAACAGACGGCCCGGCTTCCATCCAAAGTCTGACAGCTCTTCTCGCATCCGGCTGCCTGGCGATGCCGTCGCATTGGCGACCAAGCCAAATCGTCGGCACATATTGCGACTTTCAATCTTACCGACCACAAGATCCAGGTGTCGCTGCTGATACTCCGGTCGACAGCGGATATGCGCACCGTCCAGAAAAACCGTCAAACCCCCTTTGGGAAGTGCTTCAGCGGGATCGCCTGATGCCCTTCGACTTTTCTCGAGCCCCGCGGCTACTCTTCCCAACCGGTCACGCACCGTGGTGTGATGGGGCGGATGGCAGGGGAGGAAGCTTTTCATCAGCCGCGCGGCTTCGCGAAAGGAATGCCGGGACCCGAGTTCCGCATGGAGCCGCTGCAGCTCCGGGGTAGCCCGGTCAGGAAAGAAATAGGCCAGCGGAGAAATAGGTCCGCC
>NZ_JARCJL010000074.1:0-1113 GCF_028890025.1 Phaeobacter sp. PT47_59 | reverse complement strand
TCACCCGGTTGCCCGCCTTAACCGGGATCAAAGAAGGAGCCACCACGATACAGTCATGTCCCATCTCGACAATCTGGTGATGGATGCCATAGCCGCAAGGGCCCGCCTCATAGCAGAAGTGCAGCCGTGCTCCGCCTGCTGCCAGCTTCTCGACCAGCTTCCGCACATGATCAGGCCGATGCGGCACCGTTCCCAAGTGGCGGACTTCACCGCCCCGTTCGCCCTGTGCAATGGCCACCGAAATCGTCGCCTTGTGGACATCCAGCCCGATGAACGTGCTATCTTGCATATGGTCTCTCCCCCATTCTTGAGGCTCGGCGCCCGCCAACCGGGCGCAACCCTCGAACGGAGAATGCCGCGGGAGAGGCCACAGACCCAGTCAGTTCAAGGCCCGATCATGGGGTCTAGAATCGGTAGGCAACACCGATATTCAAGATTGTTGGGTCCACCGAAACCTTGCCTCTGACCGGCGCCCCGCCGAGTGTCCCAGAGATATCTGTTTCGAATGGGGTATAACGTATATCAGCATTGGCAAACCAATTGTCGCTCATTTGATAGCGCATTCCAACTTGGAGAGCAGGCGCCCAGGCGTCTTTCAAGTCGAAGTCCGCGAGTGCATCCCCTTGTTCTTCCAGAAACAAGATTCGAGCGATACCGGCACCAAAATAAGGGCTAACGGATGAATTAGTCGAAAAGTGGTATTGAAGCGACAATATGGCAGGGCCGTATTTTGTCTCTCCGACGGTCATCCCCCCCAAGCTGCCGGTTCCTGTAAGATTGGCGTTTGCAGGAAAACCACCAAAAAAATTCAATGCCAAAGATGAATTCAAGAAGTAAGAAACATCGAAACTCAGTGTGGTGTCATCGGAGATATCGATACCAGACCCGGGTATTGGCGCACCGCCCGCGCTGATTGAATCCAACGTTTCGTTCGTGAATACTTTCGCCGCATTCAGGCCAAAAAGCCAGTCGCCTTTGGAGTAACGCGGTTCCGCATTTGCGACGCTGATCGACGAAAAGCAACCCAGCATCGTGATTAGGGTCAGGATTCATAACCAGTAGATAACGACGGCTGCGAGCGCGATGGCCGAGAGGAAGACCTTGGGACACCTA
>NZ_JARCJL010000073.1:0-1163 GCF_028890025.1 Phaeobacter sp. PT47_59 | reverse complement strand
GGACGACTTTTACGCCGCCCGCGACAACACTATGCCGTCGCTACCGTGGCCGAGTATTGCTCCGCCGTTCACAATCAACCTCTCCCAGGTCCTGGCGAGCGAGGTTTTGATCAAGTGTAGATACGCGCTTATACCCAATCTTCATACGAACTCACTGAATTGTATTTTTAATATCTAGACCCTAATTAGATTCGCGTTTTATGTCAAACATACACTCAAAAAACACAAGATCTGAGCAGCTATTGGATTGTCTCGCTTGGGTAGAGCCTAGAAACACATCCTGTGGAGGCTGGAAGCGCTACGGCCTGACGAAGCACTGCATCTTGACTGAAGGCAGCCTCCCCGGACAAAGAGTTCACGTGACCTTTCGCTCGCAACAAAGACCAATGGACACCCTTGAAGTCGACATGCAACTTGGCTGCGGCGTCCACGGCAAGACAGCAATCAGCGCAAAGATCTGTGAAGCGCAGAAAGCTGACTTTGCAAAGTCTGATTGGCAATGTCATTCTAGATAGGAATATGCACCTGATTTGTGCACCAAACTAACAGTCTGATTTCCTTGCCTGTGCAAACATGGTGCAAATCTTATAAGTAGCGCACCAAAAAGCTCTATGACGAAGCATCGGTCTCGCCCCTGAACTGTGCAGCCTTGTCATAGAGCTTCAGTCTGCGCTGTAGTTCTTCTACCTCATCCAATCGTTCTGATCGCATGGCAGGGAGGTCCAGAAACTCCCAAAACTCTTCCGGCGTTCCAAAGGAAAACCCATTTAAGATGAACCGCGTCAGGAAAGGTAAGACAAATTGAAGCATCTGAAACGCAATTGTTTCCTCGTCATCGGTGTTGATAGGATGACCATGAGAAATAAGATGCCGACGCAACGCTAGGTGTTTGCCAACAATCCGATACTCGACGTTGTCTTTGAAGATATGTGAAGCTCGGGTGACTTTGGTCTCAGTTTTCTCATATCTAGACCCGGAGATATTCTCAAAAAGCCGCCAACCGTCAAGGAAGGACTCCTCAAGATTTGGGTTTGAGAAAGCTTTGAAGTATCTGATGGCGGCAGACCTACAGAAGTCAGACCAAGGGCAGGGCAATCGCATATGGCTCATGCCGCCGCTAAGCCATTGAGAACGTTGCGTAGGAAGTCGTCGTCCCAGCCTGC
>NZ_JARCJL010000072.1:0-1203 GCF_028890025.1 Phaeobacter sp. PT47_59 | reverse complement strand
GGACTTTTTCAGCGGCCTGCTCTCATGATCGCTGTCAACCTCTTGTTTCATAGCAAGTAATCCGGCGGAGCCGGGCGCAGCGTGATGTAGACGCGCAGGGTAGGAGACGGAACTGAGACGACGGCTGAGCAAGCTCTCATGCGCGGGTTGGGTACCGCATGACCGTGGTTTCGTCTTGGGGCTGCCTCGCTCTAAGGATCGGGCATCGACAGGTCGGCCCATAACAGGGCACGAGGGTTCCCCACCGCGTTCCGTCCCCAACCCTGCGCATCAGACAGGGTCGAGTGTCGTTGGTCGTAGCGTTCTCAAGCTTTGGCTGGCGTAGTGGCGCGGGCGATCGCCCAGATGAAGCCTGCCATCTCGCGCGCGATGGCCGTGATGACCACCACCTTGGCCTTTCCGGCCGCAACCAGATGGCGATAGCGCTGGCACATCCTGAGCTGTCCTTTCCAGGCAATGTCGCGGACCGCCTGCGGCAGCGACTCCAGTCGGGCAAGGAGCTTTGGGCTGACGCGGGCCTGCATGCGGTAACTCCAGGCGCCCTCGATAAGTGCACGCCGGGCGAGACCGCTGCCCGCCTTGGTGATCCCGCCCCGCCGGACACTTGCACCGCTGGAATGCTCCGACGGCGTCAGGCCGAGGTAGGCCATCAGTTGCCGCGGATTGTCGAAACGCTGGAAGTCCCCCACCTCGGCCACCACCGTCACTGCGACGATGAACCCGACACCGCGCATCGTCTGAACTGCGTCAACGACCGCTGCGAGGCTCCAAGTCGGCAGAAGATCCGCGATCTGGTCCGTCAGACGCTCCACCCTTGCCTCCGCATCGGCAACGGCATCGATGTAATCTTGAAGGACGATCTGTTGCGCCGGATGCGTAAACCGCACCATCGCGAGCCAGCGCCGGTAGGCACCGGTCCAACCCTTCTTGCCGGGATAGATCCGGCTATGTCGCAGCAGAAAGCCTTGAAGATGTTGGCGCGCCTTGCCTGCTACCCGCATCGCCGTCGCCCGTGCCCGGACCAGATCACGCATCGCCTCATGCGCCGCATCCGGCACCCAGACTGCCGTCAATTCTCCAGCCCGATGCAGCTTCGTCAGCATCACCGCGTCACGACGGTCGGTCTTCACCCGGTTGCCCGCCTTAACCGGGATCAAAGAAGGAGCCACCACGATACAGTCATGTCCCATCTCGACAATCTGG
>NZ_JARCJL010000071.1:0-1221 GCF_028890025.1 Phaeobacter sp. PT47_59 | reverse complement strand
CAGGGGAATCGCATATGGCGGTGACGAGCTGACAGGCGCGTCTTGCGGCTGACACCGGGATGGATTCTGATGGTGGACTCATCCTCCTGGAGCCCGTCACCGCCATGCATCTGTTCCTTTCCGCCTTCGAAGACGTCCCCGATCCACGCGCCGAAAACACGCGGCATGACCTTGGCGAGCTGCTTGTCATCGCGTTCATATCGGTGCTTTGCGGCGCAACCTCCTGCGCCGAGATGGCGGCCTTCGGGCGCGCAAAGGAGGGCGTTTTCAGGGGTTTCCTCAAGCTCAAGCACGCGGTGCCGTCGCATGACACCTTCTCGGCCGTGTTCCGGATGATCGATCCGAAGGCGCTCGACGCCGCGTTCGGGCGCGTGTTGGCCGATGTCGCGGCACTCCTTCAGGACGGCGATGTGATTGCCGTTGATGGTAAGGCCCTGCGCGGGGCCCGCGACGTGGGCGAGAGTGCCCGGACGCGGATGATGGTCTCGGCCTATGCGGCGCGGCTGCGCCTGACGCTGGCCAGCGTGCCGGCCGATCGGGGCACGGAACTGGAGGCTGCGATCGAAGCGCTCGGCCTGATCGCGCTCAAGGGAAAAGTCGTGACCGCCGATGCCTTGCACTGCAATCGCCGTACGGTTGCAGCGATCAACGCGGGTGGCGGCGACTGGTGCCTCGCGCTCAAGGCCAACCAGGACTCGCTCCTGTCCGATGCCCGGGCCTGCTTCGGGACGCAGCCAGACGCGCTCCCCAGCGCGGTAAGCGAGGATGACAGCCACGGGCGCGCCGAAACCCGGACGGCGGCTGTCGTATCGAGCAAGTCTCTGGCCGAGCATCATGAATTCCCGGGCCTGAAGGCTTTTGGACGGGTCGAGGCCACCCGCAAGACGGCCGACGGCACAAGCTCGGAGACGCGGTATTTCGCGCTGTCCTGGGTGCCGACGCCGGAGGTCCTGCTGGCGACCGTACGTGCCCACTGGGCCATCGAGAACAGTCTGCACTGGCAGCTCGACGTGTCGTTCCGCGAAGATGCCGCACGCAACCGAAGGGATAACGGCCCGGGCAACATCGCAATCCTGCGCCGCCGCGCCCTCGATGTCATGCGCAGAGACACGTCGAAGGGTTCTCTCTCCATCAAGCTCAAGCGAGCAGGCTGGGACGACGACTTCCTACGCAACGTTCTCAATGGCTTAGCGGCGGCATGAGCCATATGCGATTGCCCTG
>NZ_JARCJL010000070.1:0-1319 GCF_028890025.1 Phaeobacter sp. PT47_59 | reverse complement strand
GCTGTGAGGAATGATTTCCTTTGAGCAGGTGCTCGATGCATCCAGGTGTGCGAGGAGGCAGTCCGAGTGGCCTGCTTTCCGGCTCAGGCGACGAGTAGTTTCGGGAGCCTCGCCAAGTTGCACGCCGCCATCGCCAGCGTGAAGCGGGCCCGCACGCGCTCGATGCCGCGATACAGGGTCTGCGTCATGCCGCCGACGGTTTTGACCCAGCCGAAAGGTTCCTCGATCTTCTTCCGGCGCCGCTGCGATTGGGCGTAGCCAGGGTGCCGGGTGGTTCTGCCGTCGATGGCGGAGTGTCGGGACTTCTGGGCGACATGCGGCGTGACCACCATTTGGCGCAGCTCGGCGACGAAGTCCGCGCTGTCGTAACCACGGTCTGCCGCCAGGGTCAGGCGCCGGGTCGATCCCGGCGAGTGGCGGTGAAGCATGTCGATGGCAGCACGCCGCTCGGCGTGGCCGTCCGCCCGCGTCAGGTCGGCCTGCACGATCAGGCCGGAGCGGTTCTCCATCATGCTGTGCCCCATGAAGCACAGCATGGCGCCGGCGCCGGGCGACTTCTTGAACAGCCGGGCCTCCGGATCGGTCATCGAAGCATGGGTCGCGTTCGAGCGTCGTTCGCCACGGAAGTCGACTTCGGCGTTGCGGTGGCGGCGTGTGGGGCGGGTCATCGGGGCGGACTCGGCTATGGACTGGTCAGAGGAGGACTTGGGCGGCACACTGGTATCTGGCGGATCGCCGGGACCCTCGTCCCCGTCGGACGCAGCCCTTTCCTTCGGCTGGAAACTCTTCATCGACGCCCAAGCCTTCACCAGGGTGCCATCAACCGAAAAATGATCGTCCGAGAGCAGCGGTGCCACCTCGCGATGCGCCAAGATGGCGGCCATGATCTTGCGCGACATGTCCGTGGTCAGAAGCCGGTCGCGGTTCTTCGTGAACACGGTCGGGACCCAGATGGCATCGTCGATCCCGAGGCCCACGAACCAGCGGAACAGCAGGTTGTAATCCATCTGCTCCATGAGTTGCCGCTCGGACCGGATCGAGTAGAGGATCTGCAGCAGGCTGGCCCGGATCAACCGTTCCGGCGCGATCGAGGGGCGGCCCTCCCCCGCGTAGAGCCGCGCGAACTCGGCATCCAGGGAGCGCAGCGCATCGTTGACGACGGCCCTGATCTTGCGAAGCGGGTGTTGCGCCGGAATGCGCTCCTCGAGATCGACGTAGCTGAACAGCGAGCCCGTCACCTGATCTGATCCACGCATCCCACACTCCGGCGTCATCGTTGTGGCGACGGTGAATCATGTTCCACGTCAGACGTCGAGGCG
>NZ_JARCJL010000007.1:0-210565 GCF_028890025.1 Phaeobacter sp. PT47_59 | reverse complement strand
GCCATCAACACCATGATTTATATAGGTAATGTCGAGTTCAGGACAGCGAAATCAGCGGGTTACTTGGGGAATACGGGTTGTGATCTTTGATTTGGACGCCGGGCAGGTCGCCGCGGTGAACAGGCGGGCAGAAGAGCTTTTTGGCATCTCCCGGGACGATCTCGAAAACGCACCGATGCTGGAAAAACAGTGCCCCGAGCGACAACCCTCCGGAGACCTGAGCGCCGATGTCGTCCGGCAACATATGGACAAGGCATTGGATGGCGCGCATCCTGTTTTCAACCTGGAGATCCTGAACGCCGAAGGCGAAGCGGTGTTTTGCGAGATTTCCCTGTCGCGGATTCCCCCGACGGACAGGACGTTGATGCGGGCGAATATCTCGGACATCTCGAACCGGCTGGCCGAACAAAAACAACGGGAGGATCTCCAGTCCAGCCTGGCGGCATCGCAAAGACGTGAGGCCATCGGCCAGTTGACCGGCGGCGTGGCGCATGACTTCAACAACATCCTGGCGATCATCATGGGCAACCTCGAATTGCTGCGCGAGCGGGTCGAGGACGAGGAGCTTGAGGTCATCATCAACGGCGCCATTTCAGCCAGTGAACGCGGGGCGGGTCTGACCCGAAGCCTGCTTGCCTTCGCGCATGAGGCCCGCTTGCAGCCCGAGGTGGTGGATCTCAACACGATTGTGCACGAGGCCGAGAAATGGATGCGCCGTACCCTGCCGGCCTCTATCGTCGTGGAGATCTCTCTGCTGGCCGGTCTTTGGCCGGTGAAGCTGGATCGGACATCCCTGGAAAGCGCGCTGTTGAACCTGATCCTGAATGCCCGCGATGCAATGCAGGGCCATGGCAGGCTGACCATCGAAACCGCAAACATCCGCCTGGATGAAACCTACCTCGATGCCCGGGGCGAAGAGATCAAGCCCGGGCGCTATGTCATGCTGGCGGTCAGCGACACTGGCACCGGGATCGATCCTGAAATCCTGGAGCGCATGTTCGATCCCTTCTTCACCACCAAGCCGCCCGGATCCGGGTCCGGGGTGGGTCTGTCGATGGTGCAGGGCTTTGTGCAGCAGTCGCTGGGCACCGTTCAGGTCTATAGCGAAACAGCCGTTGGAACCACGCTGAAACTGTATTTTCCGGTCAGCGACACGGCTCTGCCCGCCAAGGCGGAAGAGTCGCCGGTGCAGGCGGACCGCAACGCGGGCGCCGGGCGTATCCTGTTGGCCGAGGATCAAGAGCAGGTCCGGGCACTTCTGCTGACCATATTGCAGACCGGCGGCTACGAGGTGACAGCCGCCAGCACCGGCGATGCCGCCTTTGAGATATTCCAGTCCGATCCGACATTCGACCTTGTCGTGACCGACATCGTGATGCCCGGGGACCTGCAGGGGACCGACCTTGCAAAGAGGATCCGCGAGACGCATCCCGATACCCCCTTCATCTTCATGTCCGGCTATGCCGCCGAGGCGACGGTGCATGGCAACGGCCTGCGTCCCGAAGACGTGCGGTTGATGAAACCTGTGCCGAAGGCCGACCTGTTGAAGGCCGTGGCGACCATGCTGCGCAAGACCGGGTGATGTACAGACCCCGGCTGTCGGCATTGACCTAGCCAGGCCCTAGGGCGTCTCGATGATCATGAGCCTCTGCACGTCGCAGCTGGGGCGGCTCAGGGCTGCCCGCCCCGTTTCAAGGCGTGTTTGACGGCTGCGATCAGGTCATTCTTTGGGATCGGCTTGCTCAACCGCAGGTCTTCGGGGCGCAGGCCGTTGCCGTGGACCTGGGCTTCATTGGCGTAGCCTGACATGAAGATGACAGCCAGTTCGGGCCGCAATGCCCGCGCGGCCTTTGCCAGATGTGTCCCCATCAGCGCGCCGGGCATCACGATGTCGGTCACCAGCAAGTCGAAGTCCGGATCCTGCTGCAAGATCTCCAATGCGTCGTCGCCGCTGTTTGCCGGGGTCACGATGCACCCAATTCCCTCGAGCGTTTTCTGGATGATCTCCAGAACCTCCGGCTCATCCTCGGCAACAAGAACCTTTGCCCCGACGTTCTGCAGGGCCTCTTCGGCCCGTGCGGGCTGTGCGGTCGAGCTGCCATCGCCCGTCTCCAGCGCCTTGAAGTATATCCTGAAGGTGGTGCCGATCCCGGGCTCCGAATAGACCTGAACCGATCCGCCGGTTTGTTTGACAAAGCCCTGTATCATCGAAAGACCAAGCCCCGAGCCGCGTCCCGCTTCCTTGGTGGTGTAGAAGGGTTCGAATATCTTGCCGATTTCATTCTTCGGGATGCCACAGCCGGTATCGGTGACGGAAAGAACCGCGTATCTGCCCTGTCGAACCAGTTCGCCGCTGGAATCCCTGAAATCCTGGTCTCTCTCGATATTGCAGGTTTCGATGGTCATCTTGCCACCATGCGGCATCGCGTCCCTGGCATTCAGGATGAGATTCAAAAAGGCGCTTTCGGTAGAGCTACGATCCGCGGACACCTCCCACAGGTCACTGCTGAGCGCCATGTGGATCTCGATGTTTTCAGGCAGCGTCCTGCTGATCCAGTTCTGCGTGTCTTCGATGACGGCGTTCAGGTGAAGCGTGGTGGGTTCAAGACGTGCCTGGCGCGCAAAACTGAGCATGTTTTGAGTGAGATCCGCTCCGCGCCTGGTGGCCGCGATGCTCTTGCGAACGAAGGCCAGCTGATCCACGCTGGTCAGCTCTTCCTGAAGCAGTTCAAGGTTCCCGAGGATTACAGCCAGCAGGTTGTTGAAGTCATGAGCCACGCCGCCGGTTAGCTTGCCAATGGCCTCCATTTTCTGCGCCTGGGCCAATGCGGTTTGCGCCTCGTGCTTTTCGGTCACATCGATCAGCACGCCTTCCAGTTCAATCTCGCCGTCTTCGGTGACGATCGGGCGTCCGCGTTCACTCAGCCAGATTTCGCTGCCATCGCTCCTTTTGACGGCATACTCGAACGAGAAATCGCTGCCATCGGCTATTGCCTTGTCGACCGCCTCGTTCATCTTCTTCATGTCGGTTTCGGAAATAACCGAGCCGAAGTTGATCGTGTGACGCTCACCGTCCTGATCATCGCGCAGCTTGGGATCAAAGAACGTGTTAAACCCGGCGCTTTTGTAGATCGGCGTCCAGTTTTCATCGTTCTTCACCCGGTAGATGGCACCGGGAATATTGTCCATCAGGTTTTCCAACTGGGCGCGTTTCAACTCGAGCTCGGATTTCCTGTTCTCCTGCTCGGTCACATCCAGCAGCACACCCGTCGTTTCGATCAATTTGCCGGTGATGTCGAAAACCGGTTCGCCAATCTCGTGAAGAACGCGCACGTCACCGTCGTCGCGGATGATCCTGGTGACGATATTGTAGCCGGTCCGGTTCCTGGAGGCCCCTTCAACCACCGCACGGTAGCGGTCCCTGTCATCGGGGTGGATCCAGCTGAGATCTTTATCGTACTGCAGCCCGTTGCTGTCGTCCTGCGCCGCATCGACGTGTTTGTTGGCGACAGTCCTGCTCATCAACTCTTCCGGCGAAATGCCATAGATATTCGCCAGCTCGGGAGAGCAGTAGGAAATGCGCGCCTCGACTTCGTCCCAGATCCAAGAGGCCACATTCGCCAGCCGTGCCGCATTCAGGTATTTCTGCTCGCTGGACTTCAGATCCTGTTCCCGCATCACACGGTTTGTGATGTCGCGTATGATCCCGCAATAGCCAAGAAACGCCCCATCGTCCGAATAGGATGGCTTGGCGGAGAGCTCCAGAAACACCCGTTGGCCCGTGCTGTCGACAGATGCAAAGGTGCAGTCGTCAATATCGCCCCGTTCCGCAACCACCCCTTGCAACTCGCCCCAGGATCCCCGTGCCGGGTCAACCTGCGGCATCTCCCACAGTTTCAGACCGATGAGAGGCTCCAGATCGCGCGAGGTCTTCGCCCCGCCGAGATGGTACTTCTGCAACCTGAAGTCCGTATCCATTTCCCAGTATTGGTCGACGACGTGCTGATCGAAATACGAGGATCTTCTTTGGGCAACATCGGCCTTGGGGTGAGAGACCTGGTCGCGGGGCGTATCGAAACAGGCTGAAACAAGGCTGGCGATGCATTCCGCAACGGTCTGTTCCTCGGCGCTCCATAGGTGCTGCCTGCCGATACGTTCCAGAACAAGGATCCCGGGGCTCTGGCCGACGGAGGCCAGGCGGCAGGCCAGGATCGAGCGGGCCGCACCCCCCGCAGGTGAAATCTGTTCCGGCGCTTCGCTGACATCGTCAATGGCAATGACAGCCTGATCCTCCAGCGCCTTCAGCAAGGGGGGGAGGGCCGACGCGTCGATCGTTCGGCCTTGGGCGCGCCCTGCACCCCATTCGAACAGGGGCAGCAGATGCTGGGCCTGCGTCTTGCATGGCCAAACCGTTATCCGATCAACGTGAATGGCGTCAGCCAGGGTCGAGCAATAGAATGCCAGCGCTTCCATTGGATCGAGCCTGGAAAACTCCCTGCCAACTATCAGCTTCCTGAGCAGGGACTCTGTGGTGCGTTCCGTCAATGTCCACCTGTCCCCAACTGTGGTTTCCCTTCTGACCATCACCCTGGTGTCGGTTGCGGTCGATCATGTCGGACTCTTGTGGATACGGTCTTCTTTCGAGCGCATCGGGCGCTGCAAAGGGTATCGCGGCTGTTTCAGCTGCCGAGCTTAGATGTTTTTTACTCAAAGTCCACATTCTGAAGGTGTGCCAGCCTGCGCCAGCAGGGACCTGTCCCGGTTTGATGCCGCTCCTTGGATGGCATTGCTGGCAGAAAGGAAGACGAACCTCGGGAGTGACAAAAAGGGGAGCAGTGCGGACAGAGACGCAGCAGGTGGCGCAGAGAAGTGACCTGACCGGGAAGCCGCGGGTCTCAGATCCGGATCCTGAGCCTAGCCAAATGGCTGATATCGCAGGGGGGACAGCTTCGCTCAGGTTCAACGAACCTGCGATCCCTGTCTTGAAAACAACAAAGGCGCCCTGGGGCGCCTTGTTTTATTGGTCGGAGTGAGAGGATTCGAACCTCCGGCCCCTGCCTCCCGAAGACAGTGCTCTACCAGGCTGAGCTACACTCCGACCGTGGCGCGGGATTATACCCGGAGCGTGGGTTTTGCAAGCGCAATTGTCGTGGTATTTTTCCGCCATGCCGAATTATCCAAAACCTGCCCCCGCCCGCCGACACTGCCCGCATAACCGGATGCAGGCGGTTCTATGACGGCTGACTACCTTTCCATTCTGGGCGGCATCGGCATGTTTCTGGTGGGCATGAAGATCATGACCGCAGCCCTGAGGGACGCGGCCGGATCGAACCTGCGCGCCGTTCTCACGCGTTTCACCACCACGCCCCTGCGTGGGGTGATGACCGGAACCGTGTCGACGGCCATCATCCAATCCTCCAGTGCCACGACCGTGATGACCGTGGGCTTTGTTGGCGCCGGGCTGTTGACGATGCCGCAGGCGCTGGGGGTGATCTACGGGGCCAATATCGGCACCACGGCCACGGGCTGGCTGGTGTCGATCCTCGGCTTCAAGCTGAAGCTGGGCAGCCTTGCGATGGCGGGTTTGCTGCTGGCGGGGCTGGCGGATCTTCTGGGGCGCGGCCGGGTGGCGCGCATTGGCCGGATGGTGTCGGGGCTGTGCCTGCTGCTGATCGGACTGGATCTGATGCAGGCGGGCATGGGTGATGTCTCGGGGCTGATCACGCCAAAGATGCTGCCCACCGATACCCTGTGGGGGCTCATAGTGCTGGTGGGGCTGGGGGTGGGGATCACCATCGTGATGCAGTCCTCCTCGGCGGCGGTGGCCCTGGCCTTGGTGATGGTACAGGGCGGAGCGCTGACCCTGACGCAGGCCCTGGCAATCGTGATCGGCATGAACGTGGGAACCACCTTCACCGCCATTCTGGCCTCCCTCGGGGGATCGCGCCCCATGCGCCAGACGGCCCTGGCGAACCTGCTGTTCAACGTGGTGACCTCGGTGGTGGCGCTGGTGATCTTGATCACAGGAGAGGCCGGGCTTGCCGCCCTGTTGGCTGCGGTCGGGCCGGTGACGGCGGTGCTGATTTTCCATATGGGGTTCAATATCCTGGGAACGGTGATGTTCCTGCCGCTGACCGGGCGCTTTGCCGCCGTTGTGGCGCGGCTGGTGCCCGAGCATCCGGCGGCGCCGCTCATCCATCTGGACCGGGCGCTGTTGCAGGATCCTGACCTTGCCCTGGTGGCGGCAGAGGCGGCGACGGCGACCCTGTCGCGGCGGATCCATATGGCCCTGGCGGCTGCCTTGCAGGAGCCGCCGGACTATCGGCCCGTGGCCGCGCTGCATGCCGTCGAGACGGGGGTGCAGGAGTTGTCCGCGTTTCTCGCCGATATCCGCCTGCCAGAGGGGCGCGCGGATCAGCAGCGCACCTATGGAGCCCTCATGCATCAGATCGACCACCTGCTGCGGCTGATGGAGCGCTGCAAGCAGACCGCACGTATCGCGGACCTGCTGGAGGATCCGCTGCTGCGCCGCCCGGCGCGGGCCTTTGCCATGGCATTGCAGGAATGTGCCGACGATTCGGCCGATCTGCATCGGGCAGCGACCCGGCTTGAGCGTCTGGCGCGGCTGGTTGAACAGCGCACCAACCGCCACCGAAGGGCGTTGATGCTAGGGGAGCATGCCGGGATGTACCAATTGTCCGAGGTCTTTGCCCATACGGACGCAATGCGGTGGTTGCAGCGCAGCCTGCATCATGCCGAGCGCATTGCATTCTATGGTCATGTCGCGCGTGAAGCGCTGGCTGCGGCAAAACCTGTCGCCGCAGCCGATCCTGTGAAAGAGCCTTAGAGGCTCGCGTCGAGCGCGGCGACGATGGCATCGCCCATTTCGCTGGTCGATACCGGATCGACGCCTTCTTCACCCAGGAGATCCGCCGTGCGCACGCCATCTGCCAGAACCTTTTCGACAGCTGCTTCGAGGCGGTCCGCCTCTACGCCCATGTCGAAGGAATAGCGCAGCGCCATGGCAAAGCTGAGGATACAGGCGATCGGGTTGGCCTTGCCCTGACCGGCAATATCGGGGGCCGAGCCATGCACGGGCTCATAGAGCGCCTTGGGGCGACCATTGGCCATCGGCTTGCCGAGGCTGGCCGAGGGCAGCATGCCAAGCGAGCCGGTCAGCATCGCGGCCGCATCGGACAAGAGGTCGCCAAACAGGTTGTCGGTGACAATCACGTCGAACTGCTTGGGCCAGCGGCACAGCTGCATGGCGCCGGCGTCGGCGTACATGTGGCTGAGTTCGACCTCCGGGTAGTCCTTGCCGACCTCGGTGACGACTTCGCGCCACAGGATGCCCGACTCCATCACGTTGGCCTTTTCCATCGAGCAGAGCTTCTTGTCGCGTTTCATCGCCAGCTCGAACGCCGAGCGCGCAACGCGGTCGATCTCGCTCTCCGTATAGCGCTGGGTGTTGATGCCGACGCGCTCGTTGCCTTCCTCGATGATGCCGCGCGGCTCACCGAAGTAGATGCCCGAGGTCAGTTCGCGCACGATCATGATGTCGAGACCTGCGACCACGTCTTTCTTCAGCGACGAGAAATCCGCCAGCGCGTCAAAGCACTGTGCCGGGCGCAGGTTGGCGTAAAGGTCCATTTCCTTGCGCAGGCGCAAGAGGCCGCGCTCGGGTTTTACCGAGAAGTCCAGCACGTCATACTTGGGGCCACCCACGGCACCCAGAAGCACGGCGTCGACCTCTTGTGCCTTGGCCATGGTGTCGTCATGCAGGGGCGTTCCATGGGCGTCATAGGCGGCGCCGCCGACCAGATCCTCGCTCACATCGAACTGAATGTCGCGCTTGTCACCGTACCAGCCGATGACCTTGCGGACCTCTGCCATGACTTCGGGGCCGATCCCGTCACCGGGCAGAATCAGAATCGATGGGTTGGACATGCGCTTCCTCCTTGAAATAGCTGGGAATGGGGTACTCTTCGCGCGGGCCAGCGTCAATAACGCGGCCTTGACTTTAAGGGGCGATGGCCTGTTTTGCCGCGCGCTCCAACCCTGTTGCCAGCATATCCCAGACGGCCCGGATCCGCGGGGTCTGCCGCATCACGCCATGGGCGGCCAGCCAGACCGGCAGCGGTGGCAGCGACAGGCCCAGATCCACTTCCTCGACCTCCGTGTCCAGGAGGGCGGGGCCACGCTGCGAAAACCCGATCCCGCAGCCTGCGCGCAACAGCTCCCAATAGGCGGACTGGTTGTCGCAGCGCAGCGCGAAGTCATGCCTGTCGACGTCAAACCCCATGGCCTGCATGGTGCGCAGGATCAGATCGTCTGCATCATAGCCGATCAGGTCGTGTTGCCAGAGATCGGCAAGGGTGTCGGGGCGCCCGCGCCGGTCCAGATAGCTTGTGGCGGCAAAGATCCCGAGCGGCAGATCCGCCACATGGCGGGCGACGATATCAAGCTGCGTCGGGCGATACATGCGGACCGCGATATCGGCGGCGCGGAACACCAGGCTTTCGGAGGCATCGCTGGGCACCAGTTCCAGTTCGATCCCCGGTTCGGTCGCGCGGATCTCGGCCAGGATGGCAGGCAAGACATAGTGCGAGGCAAAGACGCTGGCGGTGATCCGCACCGTTCCCGTCAAGTCCTGCGACTGGCCGGCGGCCTGCAGGCTGATGGCATTCATGCGGTCGTTGATCTCTCGCGCCAGGGGCAGCAGTCTTTCCCCCTGTGGCGCCAGGGTCAGGCCACGCGGGTGGCGGTGGAACAGGCGCTGGTCCAGCTCGCGTTCCAGCGTCTGGATATGGCGCCCCAGGGTGGGCTGACTGCGCCGCAGCCGTTTTGCCGCCGCCGAAAGCGAGCCGGTTTCGGCAACGGCGAGAAAGCTCTGGATCAGGGTCCAGTCGGTCAATGCAGGGTTATCCATTCACAAATGAATGGCAGATCTGCGGATCCATGCAATATGAATGATGCAATCCTCTGCCTATTCTGGGGCTGTTCAGGATGAAAGGAACAGATCATGCCCCGCAATGTGCTTGTCCTTGGTGCAACCGGCCGGTTTGGCCGCGCTGCCTTTCGTGCCTTTGAGGCGGCAGGAGATACCGTGCTGCCCTTTGACCGCGGGCGGGATGATCTGATGCGTGCCGCCATGGGCAAGGATATCATCGTGGTGGGGTGGAACCCGGCCTATCCCGACTGGGCCGCTCAGGTGCCGGGTCTTCACGCCCGGGTGATCGCCGCCTCCAAGGCAAGCGGTGCCACCGTGATCGTGCCGGGCAATGTCTATGTCTTCGGGCCTCAGACCCCCGGCCCCTGGTCCGCGCGCTCGCCTCATCGGGCCGAAAACCCGCTGGGCCGTATCCGGATCGCGATGGAGGAGGCCTATCGCACCTCCGGTGTGCGGACCATCCTGCTGCGGGCCGGGGATTTTCTGGATACCGAGGCCTCGGGGAACTGGTTCGATGCGGTGATGACGGCGAAGTTGACCAAGGGGCGGTTCGTCTATCCCGGCAATCCGGACATTCCGCATGCCTGGGCCTATCTGCCCGATATGGCACGGGCAGCGGTGGGGTTGGCGGATCTCGGGGATCGCCTGCCGGTCTTTGCGGACATTCCCTTTCCTGGATACACGCTGAGTGGGCGCGACTTGCTGGCGTCGGTGAATGGCTGCTTGGAACAGCCGGTTGTCATGAAGCAGATGGCCTGGTGGCCGGTGCAACTGGCGCGCCCGTTCTGGCCGATGGGGCGCTGCCTTCTCGAGATGCGCTACCTTTGGAATACCGCGCACAGTTTGGATGGCAGCTTGTTTGAGGGCCTGTTGCCCGGCTTCGAACACACAGAGCTTTCAGAGGCTCTGCACCAGGCGCTGCCCAAGGATCTGCTGAGATAGCGGCACGGCAGGCAGGATCTCCCGCCCCCGCAGGTGCCCTGGCTGGCGCCAGAACACCTTGGCGGCGTTGGGCGTGGCACCGCGCCATGCGCGGTGCCACGCCCAACGGGAAGCGCCTCTGACAGGAGGCAATGACGGGCGGGAGAGCGCCTTTTCTGGTGTCAGTCGGTTTCTGGTGTGGAGAGCGGGGGCAGGTCGATCTCCACCCAGACCAACCTGTGCCGACTGGCACGTTGTGCCGTGTCTTCACCGGGCAGCGACCACAAAACCCCTGCATCCAGAGCCTGAATGTTTGCCGACGGGAGCACATAGTCCACCCGCATCCTGCCGGGGGTCTGCCAATCCACCGTGCTCAAGTCGGCCTCTTGGCTGCCAGGGCGCGGATCCTTCAGCCGGGGATCTGCCAGCAACCCCTGGATGGCGCTGCGCAATCCGTCACCCTTTTCGGGGTCGAGATTGGCGCCGCCGACAATCACGAAGGGGCGGTTCTGGGCACGATGAAATGGAGCGGGGAGACGCGCGTCCAGCAGAAGCTGCCAGAGGCGGATCTCATCGTGGTTGCGGCGGCCATTGCGGTCTTCGGGACCATCGAACACCGGAGGCCCCGCCTGAAAGACCATCAGATCAAGGTGCTGGCCGTCCGGCAATCGGATCGGCACAACCCAATGGGCCGTCGAAGACAGGCGCTGGGCCGCTTGCGCTTGGGCCGTGGGGAAGGGACTGCCATCGGGGTGTTGCGGCAGCAATGCGGCAGGCAGGTCCCGCCACAGAAGCGGCGACAGGTCCAGGACCTCATCGTCCAGGATCGGATGGCGTGACAGCAGGGCGATCCCGCCCTTGCCGGTGAAATCGCCATAACCCTGGGAATCTCCGGGCCCGCCAAGGCGTCCGTCACCGTCTAGGTCCAGCCCCGAAGGAAGGCCTGCGTTGGGCCGCCTGGCAAAGAGATAGGGATAGGCCGCCCCGGCAAGGTCCAGGCGCCGCTGCAGGGCCTTCAGCGCCAGGTTCTCATAGTCCCAATCAATCCCCTGCAGGGCAATCACATCGGCCTTGGAAGCTTGGATCACCCGGATCACAGCGGCGATCTGCGCATCCTTTCCCTGTTCAATGTCGCGCAGCAGCAGGCCCGGCCCCTTGCGGGAGAGTTCGGTGTTGAAAGTGGCAATGCGATAGCTGTCGGCCCAGGCAGGCAGACATACTGACAGGAGGATGGAAAACGCGGCCGCCAGGGAAACGGCCCGCCCCCTCATGCGGTTTGCAGGATGTCGGGATCCGCGTAGGCCGCCCGGCGTCTTTGGGCAATCAGCTCGGCCACCCGCAACAGTGCCAGCCCACGCATGATCATCGAGGCAGGGACAAAGGCCCAGAGACCGATGGTCCAGACCAGGGTCTGCGGCGCGGCCAGCACGGCGGGATCGACCAGCCCGGAGCCGAGTTTCACCAGGGCCGGAATGGCAAAGGGCAACAGCACGCCGATCACCATGTTGATACGCCCGTCCCGCTGCAGGCGCAGCACCACGTCTCCGCCGGTGGTCGGGTCGAACAGCGGCAGGTTCACCCAGACATTGAAGGCGCCATTGCCAAGCGGCCAATTCCCGATTCGGATCGCCAGGGCGAAGGCGATGATCGCCAGCGCGGCCAGAAGATAGCTCAGCCCCGCGGCCGAGCGCACCGCCAGCACCAGCGCATCGGGCACCTCTGCAGGCATCATCAAAGTGGTGAGCTGAACGGGGGAATAGGCAAAATCCATCATCGCGCCCAGGCGCAGGGCAACCTCATGCACAAGCGCGGTCAGACTGGTGGGATCCAGCGGATGGCGCGCCAGCAGGCTCAGCAGGCCCACCGCCGCAAAGAAGGAGAAAAAGCGCATCCGGTTGAGCGGCGGCGCCTGGCGGAATTCCACAAAGCTTGGATAGTTCGAGAAATACTCGGCAAAGGTCAGCACCGCGCCCAGCAGCGCCATGAAGACGACGATCTCCGGAGATTCGGTGGCTGATACCGGTAGCAGCAAGGAGGGCATTGCAATCAACAATGCCACCAATACGCCACGGATTGCCGCGCCTGTGATGCGTGCGAACACTGCCTCTGTTTCCTTCAACCTGGACTGGCCGGTACTTTTGCCGGACCTTTGTTCCAACTTGTGTTCTCCGGTCTGCGCCGAAGAGTCTGCCTCAATTGTGCCTCATTTCAGCATGGCAGGGGGGCTGCACTCAAGTGGCTTGATCCGGAAACTCCGCGAAAATGCGCTCATCGCGGGGGGACTGGTGCGGGAATACATCAGCGGATGCCTTGGATTTCAGCGCCTTGCGGGGGCTTCCACAAGATGTTGGGGGTGGCGGCATCCCGACCGCAAGCGGCTTGGGCGCGATTTCCAGGGCCGGTGGGTTTCGGGATAATTTTAGTAAATATGTCTCAATTGTGGCGCGGGGGCGGTCGGCGCGGGTCGGCCCGCCACGAAAAAAGCCGCCCGCAGGGGCGGCTTTCGCAGTCATTTTGCGGCAGATCCGATCACACCCAGGGGCGCTCCTGGGACATCTTGCTCTCGTAGCTTTCGATGGCGCCCGCCTTTTCCATGGTCAGGCCGATGTCATCCAGCCCGTTCAGCAGGCAGTGCTTCTTGAACGCGTCCACATTGAAGGGAATCACCTCACCATCCGACGTGGTGATTTCCTGCGCTTCCAGATCCACGGTCATGCGCGCGTTTGCACCTTTTTCCGCGTCCTTCATCAAGAGGTCGACCTGTTCCTGCGGCAGCACGATGGGCAGGATGCCGTTCTTGAAGCAGTTGTTGAAGAAGATATCGGCAAAGGAGGTGGAGATCACGCATTTGATGCCGAAATCCGCAATCGCCCAGGGGGCGTGTTCGCGGGAGGACCCACAGCCGAAGTTGTCGCCCGCCACCAGGATTTCAGCCTCGCGGTACTGGGGCTTGTTCAGCACGAAATCCTCGATCTCGTTGCCCTCGCGGTCATAGCGCATCTCGTCAAAGAGGTTCACGCCAAGGCCCGAGCGCTTGATCGTCTTCAGGAAGATCTTGGGGATGATCATATCGGTGTCGATATTGACCAGCGGCATGGGCGCCGCGATACCGTGCAGTTTTTCGAACTTTTCCATATCGCTGGCTCCTTACATCAGCTCGCGGACATCGGTCAGGTGACCGGTGATGGCGGCAGCGGCGGCCATGGCCGGGCTGACCAGGTGGGTGCGGCCCTTATAGCCCTGACGCCCCTCGAAGTTGCGGTTCGAGGTGGCGGCGCAGCGCTCACCCTCGGACAGCTGGTCGGGGTTCATCGCCAGGCACATGGAGCAACCCGCAAGGCGCCATTCGAAACCGGCCTCCTTGAAGATGTCGGCCAGGCCTTCTTCCTCGGCCTGGGCGCGGACCAGACCCGAGCCGGGCACGATCATGGCCCGCATGCCGTCCTTGATCTTCTTGCCCTTGACCACCTCGGCCACGGCGCGCAGATCCTCGATCCGGCCATTGGTGCAGGAGCCGATGAAGACGGTATCGATCTGGATGTCGGTCAGCTTCTGACCGGGGGTGAGCCCCATGTAATCCAGCGCGCGACGGGCCGCTTCGACCTTGCCGCCGGTGAAATCCTCGGGGGAGGGGACAGTGGCGGTGATCGGCAGAACGTCTTCGGGCGAGGTGCCCCAGGTGACGACGGGCTGGATATCTTCGCCCTTCAGGGTCACCACCTTGTCGAAATGGGCGCCTTCATCGGTGTAAAGCGTCTTCCACCAGTTCAGCGCGGCTTCCCACTGGGCACCCTTGGGGGCGTGCGGGCGGCCTTTGACATACTCAAAGGTGGTTTCATCCGGCGCGATCAGCCCCGCGCGGGCGCCGCCTTCGATCGCCATGTTGCAGACGGTCATGCGCCCTTCCATGGAGAGATCGCGGATCGCCTCACCGCAGTATTCGATCACATAGCCGGTGCCGCCGGCGGTGCCGGTCTCGCCGATCACCGCAAGGGTGATGTCCTTGGCGGTCACGCCCGGCTTCAGCTTGCCGGTGATCTCCACCTTCATGTTCTTGGATTTCTTCTGGATCAGCGTCTGGGTGGCCAGCACGTGCTCCACCTCGGAGGTGCCGATGCCGTGTGCCAGCGCGCCGAATGCGCCGTGGGTGGCGGTGTGGCTGTCGCCGCAGACCACGGTCATGCCGGGCAGGGTCCAGCCCTGTTCGGGGCCGACGATATGCACGATGCCCTGGCGGATGTCGCTGACCGGGTAGTAGTGGACGCCGAATTCCTTGGCGTTCTTGTCGAGCGCCTCAACCTGGATGCGGCTTTCCTCGGTCATCTGCGCCGGGTCTTCACGGCCCGCCGTGGTGGGAACGTTGTGGTCCGGTACGGCGATGGTCTTCTCTGGCGAATGCACCTTGCGGCCGGCCATGCGCAGCCCTTCAAAGGCCTGCGGGCTGGTCACTTCGTGGACCAGGTGGCGGTCGATATAAAGCAGGCAGGTGCCATCCTCTGATTCATGCGCAACATGCGCATCCCAGATCTTGTCATAGAGTGTCTTGGGGGACATGGGTCCTCTCCCGTTCTGTATTGGAAAAGCTGGCTTGTGGCTCGGGCGGCAGCCTTATAGGCGCGCCAGAACCGTGCGGGCGGCGCCATAGAACCGTTCGCGCAGACGAGCGCGGTCTTGCAGTTCGATATTCTGGGCCAATACGAAAGTCATGCCAGTGAGATACAACTGCGCCGCTGGACAATCAAGGTTCCACGCAGGGGTACGGCGGCATTGTTCTTGCATATCTCCCCGCGCCACCGGCATGCTCACCTCATGGAGCAAGATACCGTTCAAACCGCCCCCACCGGGCCGACCGCCCCGACCGAGACCTTGACCGAGGCGTTGCCGGAGAATCTGCCTGAGAGCCTGTTCCAGGTTCTGAGCTGGCTGCTGGCCGAAGGGCAGTCGATGGTGACGCTGTTCGTGACGCCGGGCTGGCGGCAGTATCAGCTGTTCCTGATCCTTGGTCTGGCGCTGCTGGCCTATGTGATGAAGCTGGCAACGCGCGGAGGCTGGGACCGCTGGGCGCATCGGCGCGAGGGCTGGCCGAAATGGCGGCTCAGAGCCTTGCTGCAAATCCTGCGCCGGTTGACGCTGATCTACTTCGTCACCTTTTCGTGGACGCTCTATTGGGTGATGCAAGAGGTCACCTGGCCCTCGCGCAGCTACCTGATCGGGATCGCCGCGACCCTGGCGACCGCCTGGCTGGTGATCGGATTTCTGGCGCGGCTGGTGCGCAATCATACGCTGAGGCGGATCTTCACCTGGAGCCTTTGGATCTACGCGACCCTGGTGGCGCTGAACCTCGTGGATGATGTGGCGGGGTTTCTTGACAGTGTCGCGATTACCTTTGGCGCGATGCACCTGTCGGTGCTGGCGGTTCTGAAGGCGCTGATGCTGGGGGCGGTGCTGCTGACCCTGGCGCGGATCGGGTCCAACGCGGCAACGAAGGGATTGAAAAGCAACAGCGACATTTCGCCCTCGATGCAGGTGCTGATCGGCAAGGGGATCCAGCTGGCGCTTTACGGGCTGGCCGTCGTCGTCAGCATCCGCGCCATCGGGTTTGACCTGACGGGGCTTGCGGTCCTCTCCGGTGCCGTCGGTGTCGGCATCGGTTTTGGTCTGCAAAAAGTTGTGTCCAATCTGGTGTCGGGGATCATCATCCTGATGGATCGATCGATCAAGCCGGGGGATGTGATCTCGCTTGGAGAGACCTTCGGCTGGATCAATGCGCTGGGCGCGCGCTATGTCTCGGTGGTGACGCGGGACGGGCGGGAATACCTGATCCCGAACGAGGATCTGATCACCTCGCAGGTTGTGAACTGGTCCCATTCGGACCGCTATGTGCGGCTCGATATCCATTTCGGCACCGCCTATGGCGATGATCCGCACAAGGTGCGCAGGGTCGCCATCGATGCCGCGCGATCGGTCGGCAGGGTGCTTGCCACCCCCGGCAAGGCGCCGGTCTGCCATATCGTCGGTTTTGGCGACAGCAGCGTAGACTACGTGTTGCGCTTCTGGATCGGGGATCCGACCTCGGGCCTCACCAATATCCGCGGCAATGTCTACCTGGCCCTCTGGGATGCGTTTCAAACGGAAGGCATATCGATTCCCTTCCCGCAGCGCGAAGTACGTGTGCTGAACGAGCCTCTGTCGGTGGCCGATTTCCCTGCCGCGCAGCAGCGGATGCCGCCAGAGGACTGAACCAATGGGCCTCTTGATCCCTCTTATGCGCCTGCGGCAGTGCAGCGAAGCTTGATTGAAAAGCCCCGACCGACTTGCTACATTAACACTACCCCAGCGCCGTGGGATCGTCGGCGCGCAGCAAGGAGGACATTGTCCTGTCACCCGAACCTCATGCGGCAGCCGCCGCTGAAACCGAGGCAGCCGTGATGGCCGCCAAGACACGCCCCACCAGCGAGGTGCTGCTGGAGCGGATCCTCTCCTCTCTCGATGACGACAAGGCCGAAGAGGTCGTGCAGATCGACCTGCGCGGCAAGACGGCGATTGGCGATTTCATGGTCATCGCCTCGGGGCGCTCCACCCGCCAGGTTGCCGCCATGGCAGAAAAGCTGACCGACCGGCTCAAGCAGGAGTACGGCATCATCAGCAAGATCGAGGGCAAGGACACCGGCGACTGGGTGCTGATCGATACGGGCGATGTGATCGTTCATATCTTCCGCCCCGAAGTGCGCGAGTTCTACCAGTTGGAAAAGATGTGGGTGCCCGGCGCGGCAACCGGCAACTGACCCAAGTGTAGGGGCGGCCTGAACAGGCCTGCCCCAAGTCCCGCCTTGCTTGGCATGGCGGGGGAGAGTCCTCTGATGCGTCTACATATCTGCGCGGTCGGGCGGCTTCGCGCTGGCCCGGAAAAATCCCTGATCGACGATTATCTGACGCGGTTCGACCGCACCGGCCGGGCGCTGGGCCTTGGTCCTGCGCGGGTGATCGAGGTCGAGGACAAGAAGAACCTCGGCATGGGCGCCGAGGCGGATCTTCTGCGCAAGGCGCTGCCCAAGGGCGCGGTGATCTGCACCCTGGATGAGCGCGGCAAGCTGCTGTCCTCGCCTGATTTTGCCGACAAGATGGCAGGCTGGCGCGACAGCGGGCGGCAGGATCTGGCGCTGATCATCGGCGGGGCGGATGGCATTGACCCAAGCCTGCGGGCAGAGGCGGACTTCTCCATCTCCTTTGGCAAGATGGTCTGGCCGCATATGCTGGTCCGGGTGATGCTGGCCGAGCAGGTCTACCGCGCTGCCACCATCCTGTCCGGCAGCCCCTATCACCGCAGTTGACTGGCGTAGCCTAGGGTAGAGTCAGGCGAAACAGCTCATCTCCCCAGCCATCCAGATTGCAGCGCGCCTGGATCGTGACCTTTGTGATGCCGTCGGGGATCGCTATGCCGCTCAGGCTGCGGGTGAAGGGCTGCTCAGTCACATGCGGATGGGCCAGCACGCGCAGCCCCAGTTCGGCCCCGTTGTCATCCAGCACCCGCCAGCCGTCGGCATAGTGGTCCCAGCCCGTGTCCGGGTGGGATAGCGTCACGCTGATCGTCCAGCTGTCACCATTCTGCCGGGCCGTCGCCCCTTCGATGCGGGGGCTGTCGGCAAGGGCGGGCAGGGCAGTGCCCAGGGTACAGACAAGGGATATCAGGGCGGCTTTCATGTGCTCCACCATAGGCTACGCCCGGCCGGGGCGGGATCACGATGCCGTGTCTGCCTTGGTGGTTTTCTGGGCCTGGGGCGGGATGCGCAGCAACACGTTGCGCGATTGCGAGGCGAACTCGCGTCGGTACAGCACGGCGATGGTCACCAGCGAGGCCAGGATCAGCGGGATGGCCCCCGCCAGCCAGGCGGCCGAGGCCAGCGCGAAATAGGTGCACCGCATGCCCCGGTTGAAGCTGCGCGCGGCGGTGATTGACAGGTCCGCGGCCTGGGCGGCGCGGGGCAGGGCCAGCGGTTCTGCCGGATCGTTGGGTACCGCCGCCATCAGAACCGAGCAATAGCCGAACAGCCGATGCGCCCAGACGTATTTCAAAAACGCATTGGCGAGAAACAGCAGCACCGTCAGGATCTTCACCTCCCAGACAAAGGCGGGGGCGCTGTCCTGGATCAGGTCCGCAGCCACCCCGGCCAGCTGTTCCGTATTGCCGATCAGGGCCAGGCCGCCGCCCATCGCGATCATCGAGGCAGAGGCGAAGAAGGCGGTACCCTGGCGCAGGTTGCTGATCAGCTGCGCATCGAACATCCGCGGCTGGCGGGTCACCATCTGCACCATCCAGTCGCGGCGGAAATCGGCCATCAGGTAGGACACCGATGGCTTGTCCGGGCGCGGGTTCTCGATCCGCCAGCCGATCCAGATCCAGCCCGCGACAATCAGCGCCAGCGCGGCAAAATCCAAGGTTGAAAACAGGGCGATACGGTCGATCCAGGTCATGGCTGCACCCTAGCGGAGCATGTGCTCCCTTGCCAGATGGTATGAATTGGTAATATAACTTTACCAAAGAGGAGAGCCCGTCATGGAAATGCCCGCCCCGGACCCCGCCATCCTGTCGCGCAAAGCCCATCTGGCCGCGCGCCTGTCCAAGGTTCTGCCCGCAGATGCGCTGATCACCGATGAGGCCGAGACCCGCGCCTATGAATGCGATGCGCTGACCGCCTATCGCTGTCCGCCGCTGTTGGCGGTTTTGCCGCGCAACACGAAAGAAGTGTCCGATGTTCTGCGGATCTGCCACGAGGAAGGCGTGCCCGTGGTGCCGCGTGGGTCGGGAACCTCGCTGGCTGGGGGCGCCCTGCCGACCGCCGACAGCGTGATCCTTGGCGTGGCCCGCATGAATGACGTGCTGGAAACCGATTACGAGAATCGCATCATCCGGGTGCAGACCGGACGCACCAACCTCTCCGTTTCTGGCGCGGTGGAGGAAGAGGAGTTCTTCTACGCCCCCGATCCCTCCAGTCAGCTGGCCTGTGCCATTGCGGGCAATATCGCGATGAATTCGGGCGGTGCGCATTGCCTGAAATACGGCGTCACCACCAACAACCTGATGGGCGTTACCATGGTGATGATGGATGGCACCGTGGTCGAGATCGGCGGCGCGCATCTGGACGCGGGGGGCTTGGACCTCTTGGGGGTGATCTGCGGCAGCGAGGGGCAGCTGGGCGTGGTGACCGAGGCGACCCTGCGCATCCTGCGCAAGCCCGAGGGCGCGCGCCCCGTTCTGATTGGCTATGACAGCAACGAAGTCGCCGGTGCCTGCGTCTCCGACATCATCAAGGCGGGGGTTCTGCCCGTCGCCATCGAGTTCATGGACCGTCCCTGTATCGAGGCCTGCGAGGCCTTCGCCAAGGCGGGCTACCCGATGTGCGAGGCCCTGCTGATCGTCGAGGTCGAAGGAAGCCCCGCCGAGATCGACCACCAGCTTGGTCTGATCAAGGAGATCGCCCAGTCCCACAACCCGGTCGAGCTGCGCGAGGCAACCGACGCCGATGAGGCCGCCCGCATCTGGCTGGGCCGCAAGTCCGCCTTTGGCGCCATGGGGCAGATCAACGATTACATGTGCCTTGATGGCACCATCCCGGTGTCCTCGCTGCCTTACGTGCTGCGCCGCATCGGCGAGTTGAGCCAGCAATTCGGCCTGGCCGTGGCCAACGTCTTCCATGCGGGCGACGGTAACATGCACCCGCTGATCCTGTTCGATGCCAACAAGCCCGGCGATCTGGAACTCTGCGAGGAATTTGGTGCCGAGGTGCTGAAGCTCTGCGTTGAGGTGGGCGGCTGCCTGACCGGCGAACATGGCGTTGGAATCGAGAAACGCGATCTGATGCTGCATCAGTATACGGCAGACGATCTTGAGGCACAGCTGCGCGTGAAGGATGTCTTCGATCCGCAGTGGCTGCTCAATCCGGCTAAGGTCTTCCCGCTGTCGGTGACCGAAAGCCGCCGCGCGCCCGCCCTGGCGGCGGAATGATCCTGCGCCCAGAAACCAATATTAGACACGTTTGGAACAGACCATGATGCGACCCGAAAGCGAGGCCGATCTGGCCCGTATGATCGCCGAGGCCAAGGGGCCGCTCAATATCGAAGGCGGCGGCACCCGCGGCATGGGTGTCGAAGGGGAGACCCTGTCCCTGTCGGCCCTCAGCGGCGTTGAACTTTATGAACCCGGCGCGCTGACGCTGGTCGCCAAGGCCGGAACCCCGGTGTCAGAGATCGAGGCCTTGCTGGCAGGTGAAAACCAGCGGCTTGCCTTTGAACCGGCGGACTATCGCGGGTTGCTGGGCACCGAAGGCACGCCCACGATCGGCGGTGTCTTTGCCGCCAATATCTCCGGGCCCCGCCGCATCCAGGTGGGCGCCGCACGCGATTTCCTTCTGGGCGTGCGCTTCGTCGATGGGGCCGGGCAGATCGTCAAGAACGGCGGCCGGGTGATGAAGAACGTCACCGGCTACGATCTGGTGAAGCTGATGTCAGGCGCGCAAGGCACGCTTGGCGTGCTGAGCGAGGTCTCCTTCAAGGTGCTGCCAGAGGCCGAGAGCATGGCGACGGTTTCGGTCGCGGAACTGGATCTGCCGGGCGCCGTGCGGGTGATGTCGGCGGCGCTGGGTTCGCCCTTTGACGTGACCGGGGCAGCCTATGATCCGGACAGCCTGACCGCCCATATCCGCGTCGAAGGCTTTGCGGCTTCGGTCAGCTACCGCTGCGGAGAGCTGATCAGGATCCTGGGGGCGCATGGCACCGCAGAGCGGCAGGATGGCACCGCAGATCTGTGGCAGGGCATCCGCGATGTTGCCGCCTTTCACGGGCGTGATGGCGATGTCTGGCGGATCAGCGTCAAGCCCTCGGATGCGGTCGATCTGGCGCCGCGCCTTGGTGCCACCGCGCTGCAGTTTGATTGGGGCGGCGGCCTCATCTGGGCCTTGATGCCCGAGGGCAGCGATCTGCGCAAAGTGATGTCCGGTGTCGGCACCGGGATGGAGCCGATCCCGGGGCACGCCACCTTGATCCGCGCCAGCGCCGAAACCCGCGCCCGCCTGGGCCGGTTCGAACCGCAACCGGCACCTTTGGAGGCCCTGAACAAGGGGTTGCGAAACCAGTTCGATCCGCGCGGGATCCTGAACCCTGGCCTGATGGGATAAGACATGCAGACAGTATTCACCGAAGACCAGCTGAAAGATCCCGGCATCCAGCGCTCGAACGAGATCCTGCGCACCTGCGTGCATTGCGGCTTTTGCACCGCCACCTGCCCGACCTATCAGGTGCTGGGGGATGAACTCGACAGTCCGCGCGGGCGGATCTACCTGATCAAGGACATGCTGGAAAACAACCGGGTGCCGGATGAAAAGACAGTCAAGCACATCGACCGTTGCCTGTCCTGCCTAGCCTGCATGACCACCTGTCCCTCGGGGGTGCATTACATGCATCTGATCGACCATGCGCGCGCCTATATCGACAAGAACTACAAGCGCCCCTTCACCGACCGCGCCCTGCGCTGGGTGCTGGCGCGGATCCTGCCCTATCCGATGCGCTTCCGCGTGGCCCTGTTCGGTGCGAAACTGGCACGCCCCTTCAAGGGGCTGATGCCGGATGCCCGGCTGCGGGCGATGCTCGACATGGCGCCGAAGGATATTCCGCCGGTCAGCCGCAACGATGATCCGCAAAGCTTTGCCCCCGTCGAGCCGCGCAAGAAACGTGTGGCGCTGATGACGGGCTGCGCGCAAAAGGCGCTCAACACCGATATCAACGACGCTACCATCCGCCTGCTGACGCGATTGGGTTGCGAGGTGGTCGTGGCCAAGGGCGCGGGCTGCTGCGGCGCGCTGACCCATCACATGGGCCGCGAGGACGAAAGCCATGCCACCGCGGCCAAGAACATCCGCGCTTGGTGCGCCGAGATCGATGGCGAGGGCCTGGATGCCATCGTGATCAACACCTCTGGCTGCGGCACCACGGTGAAGGACTACGGGCATATGTTCCGCAATGATCCGCTGGCGGGGGATGCGGCGCGGGTGTCCGAGCGGGCGATGGATATCTCGGAACTCTTGATGCAGCTGGACCTGCCCGAAGGTGCAGACAAGGGGCTGACGGTGGCCTACCACGCCGCCTGTTCGCTGCAGCATGGCCAGCAGATCAAGACGCACCCCAAGACGCTGCTGAAACGCGCGGGCTTCAAGGTGGTGGAGCCTGCCGACAGTCACCTCTGCTGTGGGTCCGCCGGGACCTACAACCTGATGCAGCCTGAGATTTCGGGCCAGCTGAAAGAGCGCAAGGTGAAAACGCTGGAGGCCAAGAACCCCGACCTGATCGCAGCAGGCAATATCGGCTGCATGATGCAGATCGGATCGGGCACCAAGCTGCCCATCGTGCATACGGTCGAGCTGCTCGATTGGGCCACGGGCGGTCCCAAGCCCCCCGCGATGATCAAGGGCAACCGACCTGTGGCGACGGCCGAAGATCAGGTGCCGATCCTGCGCTGATCACAGGTTTGATATTTTTTCAGGGCCGGGCTGTATCAGCGCGGCCCTTGCCGTATTTTCGCCCCAAGCGATACGTATCCTGACAGCAGATGGATGAGGGAGATGCGGGTGCGGCATTGGATTCTTGCGGTATTGGCAGCCTTGCTGCCTGCGGTGGCGCTGGCGGGCGACAGCCGTCTTCTGCGTCTTGATACCACGGATGCGGGCCGCGACTGGGAGGCGGTGGGTCGTCTTGATGTCAACGGCGAAGGCTTCTGCACAGGCTCGCTGATCGCGCCGGATCTGGTTCTGACGGCAGCGCATTGCTTGTTCGATGGGCGCACCGGGCAAAAGATCGCCCCCGAAACGATTGAGTTTCTGGCCGGCTGGCGCAATGGGCGGGCCTCGGCCTATCGCTCGGTACGGCGGGCGGTGATCCACCCGGATTATGTCTATGATGGAGAGGTCTCAACCGGCCGGGTGCGCAAGGATATCGCGCTGCTGCAGCTGCAACGCCCCATTCGCAACACCACCGTGATCCCGTTTGAAACCGACCGCCGCCCACGCAAGGGCAGCCGTATCGGGGTTGTCTCTTATGCCCATGACCGCTCCGAGGCGCCTTCGCTGCAGGAGGTTTGCGCGGTAACCGCGCAGCAGCAGGGGGTCTTGGTGATGTCCTGCGATGTGGATTTCGGCTCTTCCGGGGCGCCGGTCTTCTCCTTTGAGGGACGCACTCCGCGGATCGTCTCGGTGGTCTCGGCCAAGGCCGAGGTGAACGGGACCCGCGTTTCGCTTGGGGCCTCGCTGGGCGAGGAGCTGGACCTGTTGCAGGCGCAGCTGACCGGCACCCATATCGGCAGCCGTATGCCTGCGGGCGTGGGCCGGGTTCAGGTGGGCGACGGCCGCCGGGCCGGTGGGGCGAAGTTCATCCGCCAATAGGGTTTCCGGCTGTCCTGCAGTAGCCTCTTGAAACCCCGTTTGCAATCCATATGTCGATACTGTCCGGATCGCCGCAGAGCGGGGTCCGGTGACGACCGCCCGGCCCCGGATGTGGGCGGGCACGCTTATAGAATCGCTCGACTATGAGGATGACAGAGATGCGTACCTTTGATTTTGCACCGTTGCACCGTGCGACCGTGGGCTTTGACCAGATTGCCGACCTGATGGACCGGGTCATGAGCAATGACGTCAGCCAGCCCAGCTACCCCCCATACAACATCGAGAAGATCGACGCCGACAGCTATCGTATCTCGATCGCCGTTGCCGGTTTTTCCGAGGCTGACCTCGCTGTGGAGGTGAAGGAAAACGCCCTTGTCGTTTCCGCCCGCAAGGCCGAAACGGATGAGGAGCGCACCTTCCTGCATCGTGGCATTGCCACCCGCGCCTTTGAACGCCGCTTCACCCTGGCCGATCATATGCGCGTCACTGGCGCCAGCCACGCGGACGGCATGCTGCATATCGATCTGCAGCGTGAGGTCCCCGAGGCCCTGAAACCGCGCCGGATCGAGATCGCCTCTGCCGCGCCCCAGCGTGCCGCATTGGACGCGCAACAGGTCAACTGATCTCCCCACGGGTTCACCTGTTTCCGACACTCCCCGAGGCCGTCACCCCACCACAGGCGGCCGAACTTCCCCCCGTGTCCATCACCCGGATGCGGGGGCTTTTCGCGTGTTGGCCGACCGGATGGTAGGCAGGCGCTCTTTCTGATACTACCGACAGAAAGGAGCCGTCATGCCCCAAGCCCACAGCCCGCAAACCCGCCCCGATGAATTCGTCGCCGCCGCAACGCAGCTTTTTGCCAGGCGCGGCTATCATGGGGCCTCCATTGCCAATATCGCCGATGAGCTGGGCCTGACCAAACAGACCCTGTTGCACCATTTCGGTAGCAAGGACGCCCTTTACGAGCGCGTTCTCGCAGGGGTCGCGGATCGCATGATGATTGTCCTGATGGAGGCGCAGGAGGCCTGGGATACGCCAGAAGCGCGCCTTGAGACGGCCTTTGCGACCTATCTGGATCAGGCGCTTTCACAGGCGGCGGACAGCCGGTTGATCCTGCGCGAGCTGCTGGATGACCGGCAGGAAGACAGCCCTGCCGAACGCTGGTTCCTGCGTCCCTTCCTGCAGGAACTGGTCGCCATGGTTCGCGATGTCCCCGCCTGTCGTGCCACGCCGCCGGAGCAGGCCTTGGCGGCGGTTTGCGATCTTCTGGGATCCATCGGCTTTTTTGCCATGGCGCAGCCGGTTCTGCCGCGCTTGCCCGGCGCGCGAGGGGCCGCCGATGCCTTTCGTGGCCAGATAGGAAAAAGGGTCCGTGACCTTTGCAGCCACGGACCCCGATCCTGATCAACTGATGCCGGATCAGACCGACATGCAGATGTATTTCATCTCGAGATAATCCTCGATGCCGTGGTGGCTGCCTTCGCGGCCCAGGCCCGACTGCTTGACCCCGCCAAAGGGCGCAACCTCGGTCGAGATGATGCCGGTGTTGACGCCGACGATGCCATATTCCAGCGCCTCGGCCACCTTGTAGACCCGGCTCAGATCCTTCGCGTAGAAGTAGGAGGCAAGGCCAAAGATCGTGTCATTGGCCATGGCGATGACCTCGTCCTCATCCTCGAACTTGAAGAGGGGCGCCAGCGGGCCAAAGGTTTCCTCGGTCGAGAATTGCATGTCGGTGGTGGCACCGGTCACGATGGTGGGCTGGAAGAAGGAGCCGCCCAGCTCGGACGGGTTGCCTCCCAGAATGATTTCAGCGCCCTTGGAGGTCGCGTCGGCCAGATGGGACTTCACCTTCTCAACGGCCTTGTCGTTGATCAGCGGGCCGAACTGGACGCCTTCCTCAAGGCCATCACCGACCTTCATCTTGGCGACCGCCTCTTTCAGCTTGGCGGCGAAGGCGTCATAGACACCGGCCTGCACGTAGATCCGGTTGGCGCAGACGCAGGTCTGGCCGTTGTTGCGGAACTTGCACATGATCGCGCCTTCGACGGCGGCATCCAGATCGGCGTCGTCAAAGACGATGAAAGGCGCGTTGCCGCCCAGCTCCATCGAGCATTTCATCACCTGATCGGCGGCCTGGCGCAGCAGCAGTCGACCGACCGGGGTCGAGCCGGTGAAGGTCAGCTTGCGCACCGCCGGGTTTTCGCAGAACTCCAGGCCGGTTTCGGGCGCATCCGAAGTGGTCACCACATTGAAGACGCCTGCCGGGATCCCGGCCCGTTCCGCCAGAACCGCCAGCGCGGTGGCCGACAGGGGCGTCAGTTCGGCAGGGCGGGCGACAAAGGCGCAGCCCGCTGCCAGCGCCGGACCCGCCTTACGGGTGATCATCGCATTGGGGAAGTTCCAGGGCGTGATCGAGGCGGCCACACCGATGGGCTGTTTCAACACGGTGATGCGCTTGTCGCGCTGATGGCCGGGGATGGTCTCGCCGTAGATCCGCTTGGCCTCTTCGCCGAAGAACTCGATGAAGGAGGCGCCATAGGCGATCTCGCCCTTGGCTTCGGCCAGGGGTTTGCCCATTTCGGCGGTCAGGATGGTGGCAAGATCGTCCTGGTTCTCCATCATCAGGTCGAACCACTTGCGCAGCACCTGTGCGCGCTCCTTGCCGGTCCACTTTGCCCAGTCCTTTTGCGCGGCTTCGGCCTGGGCGATGGCACCTGCCACCTGCGCCCGGCTAAGATCGGCCACCTCGGCGACCACGTCGCCGCGCGCCGGGTTCAGGACGTCGAATGTGCCCTTGTCGCCGTCCACGAATTGGCCGCCCACATAGGCGCGGGTCTCCATCAGGGTCGGGTCCTTCAGAAGGGATTTCAGCTCGGTGTTTTTCGTCAGCATTGGTGTCTCCCCAGCAATCATTGCAGCCATGCAAATCAGTTGCCCCTTGATATGTCCAGAACCTTCGATGAGTCCAGAATTTGATCAAAAATTTCCCGAAGATCGCCGACCTGTCTGTTTGCCGATAGCTGTTTGACAAGCCCGCCCGCAGGGAGTCTCTTTGACGCAAACAGACCACCAGGGGAGACAGGGATGGAACTGGACGACGCCTATGCCAATGGCGCCTATATAGAAGGGGCCGATGATTATCCGCCGCGCTGGGATGCATCGGCCGAGGATTTCCGCAACAGCCTGCATGAGCGTGCCCAGCTGGACATTCCCTATGGTCCTGGCGCGCGAAACAAATTCGATCTGTTCCTGCCCGAAGGGACCCCCAAGGGGCTGTTCGTCTTCGTGCACGGTGGCTACTGGCTGCGTTTCGACAAGAGCACCTGGTCGCATCTGGCGGTTGGCCCGCTGGCGCATGGCTGGGCGGTGGCGATGCCCTCCTATGATCTGTGCCCCGATGTCTCGATCGCAGAGATCACCCGGCAGGTGGCCTCGGCCCTGGTCCATATCGCCGAGGAGGTGGACGGGCCCATCGTTCTGGCGGGCCATTCGGCTGGCGGTCACCTGGTCGCCCGTATGCTGGATCGCGCTCTGGTGCCTGACGATATCGGCGCGCGTATCAAGACCGTGATCCCGATCTCGCCACTGTCGGATCTGCTGCCGCTGCTAAGGACCTCGATGAACAAGGAGTTCAAGATGGATGCCGAGGCCGCCCGCGCCGAAAGCCCGGTGGAGATGCGGGACCGCTACGATGTGCCGGTCACGGTCTGGGTCGGGGCCGAGGAACGCCCGGCTTTCCTGGATCAGGCGGTCTGGCTGTCAGATGCCTGGGGTGCCGATCACGTCATCGCCTTTGGCAAACACCATTTCAACGTGATCGATCCCCTGGCAGACCCGGACAGCGACATGGTGGCGCTGATCGTGAATTAGGCATCCCGCCCGGTCTGCGCGACCTCCTGAAAAAGGCCGCGCAGAAAACACTTGCCAGAGCCCCCGTTCCGCAGCATTCCTGTGGTCAGGGCCGGGCGATGGCGTCGCCGCGTGGGCCGATTCCACGGGCCTTGATGATACCAAAAATCTGTCCTGTACGCCGGGACCTTTCTTAAGAAAAAAGGAAGGATCCAGCATGACTGCACGTCCTGACATGTACCGTTTTCACAATGGCGAAAAGGCGCCATTGCAATTCCCCGTGGCCGAGTATGAGGCGCGCATTGCGGGCCTGCGCAAGATCATGGAGGCGTCGGGCGTCACCGCCGCTGTCTTCAACTCGATGCATAATATCTCGTATTATTCGGGGTTTACCTACTGCGCCTTTGGCCGTCCCTATGGCCTGGTGGTCACTGCCGATGCTGCCGTCACCATCAGCGCCGGCATCGATGCCGGCCAGCCCTGGCGGCGTTCGTTCTGCGACAACATCACCTATACCGACTGGCAGCGCGACAATTTCTGGCGCGCGATCCTGTCTGTGGCTGGCCCCGGCGCGCGGGTCGGCTATGAGAGCGATCACCTGACCCTGCTGCAAAAGGGCAAGCTCGAAGCCTTCCTGCAACCGGCTGAGATGATTGATCTTTACGAACCCACCATGCGCCAGCGCATGCATAAATCCGCAGCCGAGATCGAGCTGATCCGCGCAGGGGCAGCTGTGGCGGATGTGGGCGGCTATGCCATCCGCGATGCGATCCGCGAAGGGGTGCGGGAGATCGATGTGGCGATGGCGGGGCGCGATGCGATGGAGCTGGAGATCGCCAAACGCTTCCCAGACGCTGAATACCGCGACACCTGGGTCTGGTTCCAGTCGGGCATCAACACCGACGGCGCCCACAACCCGGTGACCGCCAGGCAGCTGCAGCGAGGCGATATCCTGTCGCTCAACACCTTCCCGATGATCTCGGGCTACTACACCGCGCTGGAGCGGACCCTGTTCGTGGGTGAGGTCGATCCCGACAGCCTGAAAGTGTGGGAGGCCAATGTCGCCGCCCATGAATACGGCATCTCGCTGCTGAAGCCCGGGTCAAGCTGCGCCGAAATCACCCATAAGATCAACGCCTTCTTCGAAGAGCGCGATTTGCTGCAATACCGCACCTTCGGCTATGGGCACTCGTTCGGGGTGCTGTCCCACTACTATGGGCGCGAGGCGGGTCTGGAGCTGCGCGAGGATATCGACACGGTGCTGGAGCCGGGCATGGTCATCTCCATGGAGCCGATGCTGACCATCGCGGAAGGCCAGCCCGGAGCGGGCGGCTACCGCGAACATGACATCCTGGTGATCACCGAGGACGGCAACGAGAACATCACCGGCTACCCCTATGGGCCGGAGTTCAACGTGGTTGGGTGAGGCGCGTCTCGGAAACGCTCAGTCCTGAATAAGTCTGGGAGAGCATTTCAGCGCCGAACGGGCGGAGCCCCGGCTGAGGAGACATCCGGGGGGTGACATCCGTACACCCCCCGTACACCGGCTGTGCACCGGCGGTGTGGCGGGGCGAAAGGCGGAGTGGGATGAGACGGCGATATAGGAGCAAGGAAAGATCGTGGTTTGCGCACAACTTCCGGCAGCGTTTTGAGTGAGGGTAGTTTTCACGCTCCGTTTCGTGTATTGGTTGTCGACCGAAATTTGGCACGAAGGCTTCGTTAACCTTGCAAAAAGAAATCGTTGATATATATGGCAACACTGATAGGCTTGTGTGAGCAAGGGCTGCTTGACACGATCGACCCTCTAAGCCCGCATGAGCTTCCTTGGAGATCGCTTTATGGAACACCGGATTTTATCGATTGGCTCGATAGGGCGTTGCCCACGTTAGATCACAACGATTTGTACGATGATCTGACACCGCAAGACCAAGTGTTCGTGGCGTTTCACGAATACGTAGCTGGAGAAGAGTTCCTTGAAGATCGGCGCTTTAAGAAACTCAGCTGGACGCCCGAGAGGTTCGTTTGGGAAATCAAAACCGAAGAGGTCCGAGTGTTCGGGTGGGTGCCTCACAAAAATGCGTTCATTTGCTGTTATGGTGATAGCAAAGACAGAATCGAAACTGAGCGTAGCTACGGGCGGTACATCGCGCAAACAGTATACGTTCGCGACAATATGGATTTAGACGAACCTAAGTTGGTTCGCAGCGGAGCTTTGCACGATGTCGTATCGAATAAAGATTGATGGCAAGAAACGGAAGGCGGCGCTCTTCATTTCTCAAGTCCAGAAAGAAATTCAGAAGGCGCTTATCGAATCCGGTAAAACGCAGCAAGAAGTCGCGACTATATTGGGAGTGGATAGGTCTGTTGTAAATCGAAGGCTGAAAGGGAATTCAAATTTGACAGCTCGCTCAATTGCGGAGTTTGCTTACGCGCTAGATAAAAATATCGAATTTAAGATGGTCGACATTAATCTTGCTGGACGCGGTAATGGCGTGGAAGATGCCCATAATGTTGTTCAATTGAATAGTTTTCGCGACGATCCCGCAACGGGAACTGTGAAGCCCGATGCCACAATAAATGTTGAGAGTGCTGTCCTGTGAATGCTGAAGCGTATGGGGTTACCGTTTTTTGCGATGACATTCGGCATGAAGTCGCCGGAAAAATGACCCTCGTAGGGTGTTATTTGGCTGAAATGAATTTCAGTAATCCCCCGCCGGGAGTGCTGCCCACGTTCGCGGCGTTAGTGAATGTAAGAATTCCGCTGTCAATAGAGTATGATAAGTTGACGCTGCTAGTCGTGAAAGAGACAGGTAGCGAAGTGGAGGAAATTTTTAGGACTGAAGTCGATAATCCTTCAACAAGTCTAAATAGTGATCCACAAGATGACGGTGGTGAGGCGCCGAGTATCGCAATGATTGCGGTTCCTGTGAGGTGGTCGCTGATGGAGTTTTCTAAACCAGGGTTTATTAAAGTCAGAGGATACTTGGATGGAGATGCGGAGATTCGAGCTGGCGCGCTGAGGGTGAATTTCCCTTCGGGTGAAAATCTGGACCCTGAAGGAGGTTGATTGAACTTGGTGAGAGCAAGATGATCGCTATTTGCCCTACAAAACACTGATCCTGTTTCAATTACTGATCCTGATTACAGCCCCCTCCCATTGCACGCCCCCTTTCGATCAGGCATAGCGGGGGCGGCTCTGCTGCGCTATGCAGGGGAGGGCGGGGCTTTGGATGATGCCTCCCCCGCCAGGACCTCATATGACCTCTGACAAGACTGACCTCCGCCCCATGGACGATCTGCCCAAGAAGACGAAAAACGAATACGCTCTGATCCAGTTATTGCCGAACATCATGACGGTGGGGGCGATCTGTGCGGGCCTGTCGGCGGTGCGCTTCGGGGTGCAGGGCAATTACGTGCTGGCGGTGCAGCTGATCCTGCTGGCGGCCCTTCTGGATGGGCTGGATGGGCGGCTGGCGCGGGCGCTTGGCAGTGACAGCAAGATGGGGGCCGAGCTGGATTCGCTGGCCGATTTCCTGAACTTCGGCGTGGCGGCGCCCCTGGTGATCTATTTCTGGGCCTTGCAGGACATGCGCAGTGCGGGGTGGATCTCGGTCCTGGTGTTCTCGGTCTGCTGCGTGGTGCGGCTGGCGCGGTTCAACGTGGCGGCGAAATCCGAAGAACCGGTGGAGGGAGAGCGCGAGGGTTATTTCACCGGCATCCCGTCCCCCGCCGGGGCGATGCTGGCGATGCTGCCGATGTTCCTGTCTTTCTCATTCGCGGATGGGCTGGTCATTCCGGGCCTGCTGATCTGCTTTCACATGGTTGTCATAGGGTTCCTTATGATCAGCCGCATTCCCACATGGTCGCCCAAGGCGGTGAAGATCAGCCGCGAGAATGTGAAGTACTTCCTTGTAGGGTGTGCCTTTGCCGGGGCGGCGGTTCTGACCTATGCTTGGACAACGCTGGTGGTGTTGTGCCTTGCTTACGTGGTTCTGGTGGTTTGGGGGCTGATCCGTAGGGTGCCGGATTGAACCCGTAATTCGAACGGGGGACAGGCGATTGGAACTGAGGGCGGTTCAATCATCCTATGCGCGCTGGGCGCCGATCTATGACAGGACATTCGGAGCGGTGACCAATGCCGGGCGCCGCCGGGTGGTGGGCTATATCAACCGGCGCGGCGGCACGGTGCTGGAGGTGGGCGTGGGCACCGGATTGTCGCTGCCCCATTACGGCCCGGATATGAAGGTCACCGGCATCGATTTCAGCCGCGAGATGCTGGCCAAGGCCAAGACCCGCGTTGCCGAAATGGACCTGCGCCACGTGAAGGCCCTGCGCCAGATGGATGCGCGCTGCCTCGATTTTCCGGATGCGTCCTTTGACACGGTGGCGGCGATGCATGTGCTGTCGGTGGTGCCCGAACCGCAAAAGGTGATGGCTGAAATCGCCCGTGTGCTGAAACCGGGCGGCGAGGTGGTGATCAGCAACCATTTCAAAAGCACCGATGGGATGATGGCGGCGGTAGAGAAGATCTCGGCCCGCTTTGCCAATGTCTTGGGCTGGCATGCGGATTTCGAGATCGAGACGATCCTGCAGGAGGGCAGCCTGGCCGTGAAGGAAAAGGAAAGCCTGCCGCCCCTGGGGCTGATGACCTTCCTGGTGCTCAAGAAGGCGCCGCAAGGCCAACCGCACAGGCCCGGCCGCACGGGATTGGCATCGTCCCGAAAGTGATTATGTTCCAAGGTACCAGCTGGGGCTCGCACAGATCCGGCTGGGGCAAGGGGCGGTGGTTTTGGCGTTTATTCGACTGTTTTTCTTCCTGATGATCACGCTGACGGTGGTCTATGGCGGCGTGTCGCTCTATTCGCGGGAAATGCGTCGGGCCAAGCTCAAGCGTCGCTGGAAAGACAAGGGGTTGACCGGGGACCGCGCGGCCTTCATCCAGCGGGGGCTGAGGCAATATGACCGGTCCTTTCGGCGTCGGCTGATCCTTCTGGTCTATGCCGTGCCACTGGCGCTGATCGCCCTGGTGATTTACATGGTCAATTTCAGATAGGAGAGCGTCATGGGCTATATCAAATGGGGATTTCTGATCACCGTCTGGCTGCTGTTCGGCGCCTTTCTGCACTACACCCTGCCGCAGTACGACGTGGTGCGCATCGTCAACACCTACGAGGAACGGCAGGAACTGAACGACTGGACGCGGATCTTCTGGTCGACGCCGGACAGCCAGTCCAGCGAATTGGTGAACCGGGATGTACAGTTCATCCAGGCGGTGCGCCCGAATGGCGATGCGGTGGTCTACCGCAACGAGGACACCGGCTGGAACTGGCCGCCCTATTTCAAGTTCGACACTGCGAACCTCTATACCGAGGCCAATGACGCCATCTCCAACAAGGCCAACCCCGAATGGGTGGCGGTGCTGCACTACGGCTGGCGCAACGAGTTCCTCTCGGCCTTTCCCAATGCGGTTGCGATCAGGCCCGTTACCGGGCCGGAGGACAAGCCGCTCAATTGGGTGAGCATTGTCATCCTGGTGCTGATCGCGGCGCTGTTCTGGGCCATCTATGTGCGCTGGCGCCGGTTCCGCCGCAACCGGCTTGATCCGATGATCGACGAGGTGGAAGACAGCCTCTATGCCGCCGGGGACGCGATCTCCGAAAAGAAAAGCCGCCTGCGTCGCTGGCTTGGTGGCACGGGCGGCTGAGCCTAGTCTTTGAAAAGACCGTTGTCCCGGTAGATCTCTTCGGCCTGCTGCCGGGACAGGCCAAAGACCTCTGCCAGAGCCGTCACGTCCGAGTCTGCCGTGCCGGATTCGCTGATGTAGTGACAGCCCTGGAAATCCGCATCGCGGATCCTGTCGCTTTCATAGAGGATGTCATTGCGGATCGAGGGCAGGATCCGTTCCAGCGTCTGCTGTGGTGTTTGCGTGCCCACCAGCCCCGACCGTTCGGCATGGGCGATCAGATCCGCGTCGGAGAAGCTGCAGTCAAGATGCAGCAGCCGGATGGTGGAGCGGTCAGAGGCGAAATCCTGAATGAGCTCCAGCCCGGACGGGTCGATGCAAACCATCAACCGATCGCTGTCATAGTGGTCGAACAGCATCCGCATCAGCGCGCGGTGATGCCGGTTGCGCTTGTCCAGGGTGGTCTCGATGCCGCCAAGATCGGGCAAGGGGGTATCGGCTTCGTGAAAGAGATAGCCCAAAGCGGGGACAGAGGTGATCTTGTGGATCCGCTCCACCAGGCGCTTGGCCAGGTGCCACTTCTTGCAGACCACCATTACCAGCACCCGTTCCCGCCCCAGCGTGCTTTCGGCTTCCCAGAAACGCGGGGCAAACCGACGCCCGTTTCGCCCGCGCCCGGCCAGGAAGCGATAAAGGTTGCGGCCTTCGTTGGAGATCTGGAATTCCACGTCTTCGGCCATATACAGGCGACCCAGGCGGCGCCGCAGCTCTTTTGCCTCCGGGCTGATCTTGCGGGCAAAGAGGAAGTCCTGCCCCAATAGTAGATCATAGTGGTCATTGTAGAAATTCACCGGCATCCCGTAATCGGTGAACATCAGGAAGGTGAGCGTGCGGCTGTGGATCTCCTGGCTGGGGATCAGGTGGCGGACCAGGGTTTGGAAAAAGGTTTCATCGGGAATCCAGGTGGTGCGGAAAAACCGGATCACGTCGCGGCGTTTCTTCAGGAAACTGAAGATCGCCTCGATGGTGCGGCGGCGCAGGCACCACCATTGGCTGCCGATCTGCATCTGCAGATCGGCGGGAATGGCGCGCTGCAAGCCCAGTTTCTTCTGCAGGGCGTGGCTGAATTCGAACAATCGCTTGTGCTTGCGCTCGTTGAAATAGTGCCGGTAGATCAGCCGGTCTTCGACCATGCCGGTCTTGATCCAGTTGCTTTCGAAGAAATCGAAGCTCTCGATGAAATCGCAATCGTTCCGGTCCAGGAAATCATGGGCATATTGCGCGGTCTTGATGGCCATGCAATCGCCGGACAGCATGTAGAAATGGGTGGCGCGGGGGAATGTCTCCAGCGCGGCTTCCAGCGCCCCCAGCGTGGCCTGCACCAGCGACCATTCCCCCCAGCCGCATTTGATGCGCCGACGGGCAAAACAGACATTGGGGTTGTCCTTCAGCGTGGCTCTGATTTCCTCGAAATCCCGGTTGCTGGCGCGCCCGTCGAAGTGGATCACCATGTAATCGCCAACCGCCGTCAGCCGCTCGGCCTGCTGGATGATCGCTTCGGGATCCTTGTGACACAGCAGGATGTAAGCGATTTTTGCCATTTTAACGACGATAGCCCTGCTTGCGGTGGATTGTAGTCTTGATAAAGCGCAGAGCGATTTGAAGAAACAAGATTATTTGTCTTTTGAATGCGATATGGGCATTGTTGCGGGAATTGGCAGGACAAGTGAGGGATTTGGATGGGATTTCCGGGAACCTGGATGACCGAGAGCGAAAGCGTGATCTATCGCGTGGTGCCCAAATGCGCCTGCTCGACCATTGGGCAGATCCTCTATTATTCCGACCATGGGGAGTTCTTTGATGGCGACATCCATGACGCCAAGGAAGGGCTGCACAAATGGGCGCAGGACCAGAGCCACGCGCCGATCACCCGCGCCGCCCAGGGGCAGCAGACCTATGCCTTCACCTGCGTGCGCAATCCCTATACGCGGGTTCTGAGCTCCTTTTTCGACAAGATCTGCGGCATCCAGCGCAATGGCAAGCGCTATCGCGGCCACCTGGTGCAGCGCCTGGTCTATGACTACGGGATCGAGGTCGGCGGCGAGGACGGCAAGCAGGAGTTCGACCAGATCAAGAGCTTCCGGCGGTTCCTGCTGTTTGCCCGCGATACCATCCGCTGGCGCCGCCCGATGGAGCCGGACATCCACTGGTCGGCAACGTCAGGCCATGTGTCGACCTTCATCCAGAATGGCGGGCGCTACAACAAGATCTTCTGGACCGAGAAGTTCAACGAGGGCATGCAAGAGGTCCTGGACGGGATCAAGACGCCGCATGCGGTGGATCTGGCGACAATTCCACGCTTCAACGAAAGCGAGGGCCACGGCCCCAAGCGCGCCCATCCGGTGGAGGATTACTTCGACGATCTGTCGATGCATCTGGTCTATGAGATCTACAAGCGCGATTTCGAGCTGTTCAAATACGATTTCGAAAACCCGGCCAACAAGATGCCCATCGGAGAGATCGACCTCGAGGAGGTTCACGCCAAGCTGGGGGACTGAACGCGGATTCTTCAGCGCAAACGGGGGGCTCCCGCCCATCGTCCGGGCATTGAAATGCCCATCCTCTGGTTGGGCCTGGCGCCGCTGACGCGGCGCAGAAGGTTTTTGCTCAGAAGCGGTTCAGGGGCAGGTCTGCCCTGAACGCGCCCTGTCGATTATCAAAAGGATCACACCCCGCCTCAAGGGAACCTCGCGCGATGCGCGAGGCCGCTTGTGCGGCCCTTGACCCGCGGTGCGATCCGGTTCGGTTTGGGGTGGTTGTGCGACGCGTCAGCGGCGCCGGGCCCAAGGCCGCCAAGGGGAATTGCCGAAGGCAAGGCACCTGCGGGCGCGGGAGGGCTCCACCCTGTCTTTAGAGGGCTTGACCGGCGGAACAAAGCCTTGCGTATCCGCGCAATTCCTCGTCCAGGTTTGAATGCGCCTTCAGGTAGTCTTCAATCACGATTTCAGTCTTAGGATGTGCGACATGGTTCATCCCATGCAACGCTGCAACTTGGCAGTGCTGCGCGTCGAGGTTGAGGATCTCACAAAGGGTTTCGAACATCGCGTTCCGGATCGCGCGGTGTTCGGGGTTTCGTTCGGGGTCGGCAGTGCCCATGGGATTGAAGGAATAGGCCAGGGGATCCCACCACATCTCGCAGGAGGTCTCGAGCGGCGTCACCGCGAAGAAATCTCGGTACATAACATACATTGAGTGGATCAGGGTTTCCTTCTCGCCAAGAGAGATGTCCTGTCCCCAGATCAGCTCTGCCAGGTTACCAGGAAGAATGGGGCCGAACATCGCCTGACATCCGTTTTCAAGCGTCTCGTCGTCATAGAGGCCGACAAGGCTAGCCCCGTTTCCAAAGAGTTGAGAATAGCGGCGGGCGTGGAGGGAGGGAGAAACCTTCAGGATCGGGCACGGATCGTTTGCCCAGCGGCCCAGTTTGAAAAACTCCTGGCAATCTGCTGAGAAGAAAAACGAGCGAAACTCTTCCAGAGTGACCTCTCGCAGATCAATAATGCGTTTTTTGTTCATAAAATGTCTCTAAAGAAATGCCCCTCCAACCCTATGGGTTGAAGGGAGCAGGATCAGGCCTGGATGGTGTGATCAATCCTCGTCCGGCAGCGCACGCACGGCGCCCTTGGCGGCGCTGGTGGTCAGCATCGCGTAGGCCTTGAGTGCCGTGGAGACCTTGCGCTTGCGTGGTTTCGCCGGTTTCCAGCCCGCAGCCTCTTGTGCGGCGCGGCGGGTGGCGAGGTCCTCGTCCGTGACCGCCAGGTGGATCGAGCGGTTCGGGATGTCGATCTCGATGGTGTCGCCGGTCTGCACCAGGCCGATGGCGCCGCCCTCTGCCGCTTCGGGCGAGACGTGGCCGATCGACAGGCCCGAGGTGCCGCCCGAGAAACGGCCGTCTGTCAGCAGCGCGCAGGCTTTGCCGAGGCCCTTGGATTTCAGGTAGGAGGTCGGGTAGAGCATTTCCTGCATGCCCGGTCCGCCGCGCGGGCCCTCATAGCGGATCACCACCACGTCGCCTTCCTTGACCTTGCCGGTCAGGATGTCGCTGACGGCCTGGTCCTGGCTTTCGCAGACATAGGCCGAGCCGGTGAACTTGAGGATGCTTTCATCAACGCCCGCGGTTTTCACGATGCAGCCATCCAGCGCGATATTGCCGAACAGAACCGCAAGGCCGCCGTCCTTGGAAAACGCATGTTCGGCCGAGCGGATGACGCCGCCCGCGCGGTCGGTGTCCAGCTCCTTGTAGCGGTTGGACTGGCTGAAGGCTTCGGTGGTGCGCACGCCGCCGGGTGCCGCCTTGAACAGCTCTTCGGCCTCCGGGTTGTTGGCGACCTTGATATCCCATTTGGCGATGGCCTCGCCCATGGAGCTGGAGTGCACGGTGCTGCAATCGTTGTGCAGGAGCCCTGCGCGGGAGAGTTCGCCGAGGATCGAGAAGATGCCACCGGCGCGGTGCACGTCTTCCATGTGCACGTTCTCGATGTTCGGCGCGACTTTGCACAGGCAGGGCACCTTGCGGCTGAGCCGGTCCATGTCGGACATGTCGAAATCGACCTTGCCCTCATTGGCGATCGCCAGGAGATGCAGCACGGTGTTGGTGGAGCCGCCCATGGCGATATCCAGGCTCATGGCGTTCTCGAAGGCCTCGAATGTGGCGATTTCGCGCGGCAGCAGGCCCTTTTCCTCGCCCACGTAGTGGCGCTTTGTGATGTCGACGATGCGGCGGCCGGCTTCGAGGAACAGCTGCTTGCGGTCGGCGTGGGTCGCGAGCGTCGATCCGTTGCCGGGCAGGGCAAGACCCAGCGCCTCGGCCAGGCAGTTCATCGAATTGGCGGTGAACATGCCCGAGCAGGAGCCACAGGTGGGGCAGGCGTTTTCCTCGATGTGCTGGACCTGTTCGTCGGTGAAGGTCTCGCTGGCGGCGGCGACCATGGCATCCACCAGGTCGATCTTCTTGGCATCGAGGTCGGCGATGTCGATCTTGCCCGCTTCCATCGGCCCGCCCGAGACGAAGATCGCCGGAATATTGAGGCGCATGGCGGCCATCAGCATGCCGGGGGTGATCTTGTCGCAGTTGGAGATGCAGACCATGGCATCGGCGCAATGGGCGTTGACCATGTATTCGACGCTATCGGCGATCACCTCGCGCGAGGGCAGCGAATAGAGCATGCCGTCATGGCCCATGGCGATGCCGTCATCCACCGCAATGGTGTTGAATTCCTTGGCAACGCCGCCTGCGGCTTCGACCTCGCGGGCGACCATCTGGCCGAGATCCTTGAGGTGGACGTGACCGGGCACGAATTGGGTAAAGGAGTTCACGATGGCGATGATCGGCTTGCCGAAATCATCGTCCTTCATGCCGGTTGCGCGCCAAAGGCCACGCGCGCCGGCCATGTTGCGCCCATGGGTGGAGGTTCTGGATCGGTACATTGGCATGTGGCTATTTCCCTTTTTTGCCCTCAGGGACATGATTTGTGAAACAAATGCAATAACTGAGCAGCGTTTTTGGTTGTTTTGCTCCGTTTTGGGGAGCCGTTTTGGAATGGATCATACCGGTTTCCTCGATAGGGTCGGGCGGTTGAGTGCGACATGGGCCACAAGACCAATCAGCAGCGCCCAGAAAGGCGCTCCGATTCCGAGGAAGCTGATGCCTGAAACGGTGCCCATGAAACACAGGAGCGCGGCCTCACGGCCCGCTGTCGGCTTCAGCGCATGGGAGAGCCCGTTGCCGATGGTGGATAGCAAGGCCAGCCCGGCAACAGTGGCCACCAGCGCATGCGGCGCGATCAGGAAAAGCGAGATCACCGCCGCGCCGCCCAGCCCTACCAGGCAGTAGATCACCCCGGCGGCAACCACGGCCAGATAGCGGGTCTCGGGGGTCTCATCGGCCTCGGGGCCTGCGCAGATGGCGGCGGTGATGGCGGCCAGGTTGAAGGCATAGCCGCCAAAAGGCGCGAGGATCAGCGAGGCAAGCCCGGTCACCGTCAGCGCCGCTGAAACTGGCGGCACATAGCCTGCGCTGCGCAGGGTCACGACGCCGGGTATGTTCTGCGAGCACATGGTGACGATATAAAGCGGCAGACCAAGGCCGATGAGCGCCGACAGCGTGAACTCCGGCATCACGGCTTCGGGGGTGGCAAGGTTCAGGTTCAGCTGGGCGATGTCCCCAAAGCTGCCCGTCGCGCTGGCCCAGGCAATGCCCGCCAGCAGCACCAGCGGGATCGTGTAGCGCGGTGTATGGAGCCTGCCGATGAGGAACGCTGCGCCCATGACCGCGACCAGCCAGATGTCCTCTTCCAGGGCAGAAAACGCCTCCAGTCCAAAGCGGAACAGGATCCCGGCCAGCAGCGCATTGGCCAGGGTGTCCGGGATCAGCCGCGCCAGCCGTTCGAACCAGCCGGTGATCCCGGTCAGCGTCAGCAGCACCGCGCAAAAGAGAAAGGCGCCGGTCGCCTCGGGCAGGGTGGTGGCGCCGCCTCCCAGCGCCAGAAGCGCCGCGCCGGGCGTTGACCAGGCGGTCAGCACCGGCATGCGGAACCACAGCGACAGGATCAGGCTGGTCACGCCCATGCCCAGCCCCAGCGCCAGAAGCCAGCTGTTGGCCTGCGCCTGGCTGGCCCCCAGTGCATCGATGGCCTGAAAGATGATCGCCACCGAACTGGTGTAGCCGACCAGAATGGCAACGGCACCGGCCGTGATATGGGACAGTTTCAACGCGGGCATTGCGGGGCTTCCTGGATGGGCTGAACGGGGGTTTTCCTGGGCTGCGGGCTCTTGTAGGGTCGGGGTGTGCGTTATAGCGCACAATATGCGCCGTGCGCTATAGCGCACAAGTCCTTTTTGACGAGACCTGACACCTGATGCCGACCCCAGCCGCGCCCCCCTCCTTGAGCGAGGACAAGATTTCCCAGAATCTGAGGCAGATACGGGCCGAGGCCGGGTTGAGCCTGGCACGGGCAGCGGAGGCCACCGGGGTCTCCAAGGCGATGCTGGGGCAGATCGAGCGGGGCGAATCCAGCCCGACCATTGCGACGCTCTGGAAGATCGCCAAGGGGTTTCACCTGCCGCTGACCGCCCTGATCGAGGACGCGAGCCGCCCCAAGGTGCTGGGCGAAAGCGTCTTTCGCACCGTTCAGTTCCCCGGCAGCATTGCGGTGAAGATCGTCTTTCCCTTCGATCCCAGCCTTGGCGCCGAGACCTTTCACGTGCGCCTGAAACCGGATCAATGCCACCAGTCCCAGGCCCATGATGCCGGTGTGACCGAGGAGGTCTTTGTGCTTGAGGGGCCGCTGGACGTTCTGAGCGACGGCGCCTGGAAGCGGCTGGAAGTGGGGGAGGGGCTGCGCTTTGCCGCCGATCAACCCCATGGCTATCGCGCAGGCACGGGCGGCGCGGCCTTTCTCAACATGCATCACTACCGCAGGCCCGAGGCGGGCAGCTGATCACGCCGCGCTCGCGCATGGATCACGATTCGGTGTCAGCCCGGATGTCTGCGCTTGTTCATTGCGGCCGGTCTCACTAGGGCTAGGGCATTGACGCAAAAGGCGATTGGAGGAGCACCGATGGAGACGCTGCGCGGCAGCCTGTTGATGGTGCTGGCCATGGCGGCCTTTGCACTGGAGGACATGTTTATCAAATCCGCCGCCCAGAGCCTGCCGGTGGGGGTGATTCTGCTGGTCTTCGGATCTGGCGGTATGGTGATCTTCGCGGGCGTGGCGCGTGCGCTGGGTCAGCCCCTGTGGCACCCGGGGTTTTGCACGCGCGCGATGGCGCTGCGCTCCCTGGCGGAGGTCGCGGGGCGGCTGTGCTTTACCCTGGCGATTGCGCTGACGCCGCTGTCTTCGGCCTCGGCTATCCTGCAGGCGACCCCCCTGGTGGTGGCAGCCGGCGCGGTGGTCTTCTTCGGAGAACATGTCGGATGGCGGCGCTGGCTGGCGATTCTCGCCGGGTTCATCGGCGTCTTGATCATCCTGCGCCCCGGTGTGAGCGGGTTCGAGCCTGCATCGCTGTTTGCGGTGGCCGGAACGCTCGGCTTTGCCGGGCGCGATCTGGCGACCCGTGCTGCGCCAAAGGACATGCACAACAGCCAGCTGGGGATCTTGGGGTTTGCCATGCTGGTGGTCGCCGGGGGCATTCTTCTGGCCTGGAACGGGGTGGGGGAGGGCGCCAGCAATGACCTGCCGCCCGCTGTCTGGCTGGACCTCACCTGCGCCACGGTCATTGGCGTTTTCGCCTATACCTCCCTCACCGGGGCAATGCGGCTGGGAGAGATCTCGGTGGTGGCGCCCTTCCGCTACACCCGGCTGGTCTTTGCCATGGTGCTTGGCATCCTGGTCTTTGGCGAGCGCCCCGATGCGCTGACCTTGGTGGGCAGCGCGGTGATCGTGGGCAGCGGCGTCTTTACCCTGATCCGCAGCCGCCGCAGCTAAGCCCCTACGCGCCATCTTGCGTCTGTCGCCGGGCGCGCTTACATCTGCCTCCCATGGCCAAACAGAAAACAGATCCGAACTACAAGGTGATTGCCGAAAACCGCCGGGCGCGGTTCGACTATGCAATCGAAGAGGATCTGGAGTGCGGGATCATCCTGGAAGGCTCGGAGGTGAAATCCCTGCGCGCGGGCGGGTCGAACATCGCGGAATCCTACGCCTCCGTGGATGACGGAGAGCTGTGGCTGGTGAACTCCTACATTGCTCCCTACGAGCAGGCCAAGATGTTCAAGCACGAGGAGCGCCGTCGCCGCAAGCTCTTGGTGTCGCGCAAGGAACTGGCACGGCTGTGGAACGCGACCCAGCGCAAGGGGATGACCCTGGTGCCGCTGGTGCTCTACTTCAATCACCGTGGCATCGCCAAGCTGAAGATCGGCATCGCCAAGGGCAAGAAGAATCACGACAAGCGTGAGACCCAGGCCAAGCGTGACTGGTCGCGCCAGAAGCAGCGCCTGCTGAAGGACGCCCGCTGATAGCGGTCAGATGTGCCGGGCAGAGAGCCCTTTGGCGCTGCCTGCGGGGCGGAATTGCGTCCTATTGTTCACGCCGTCTCAAATATTGTACCGCTTCGGCGCGTTCCCTTGCGCCTTGTGCCGGTGGGTTGTACCCATGCGCCAGCTATTTTTGCCCGGTACATATGGCCCGGAGAACCTGAAGGGGAGGTCTGAAGTGACGGATGATCCGAAAACCCTAGTGTCGACCGACTGGCTGGCGGCCCATCTGAAGGACCCCGACCTGCGCATTCTGGATGGCTCCTGGTATCTGCCGAACGAGAACCGCGATCCCAAGGCCGAATATGACGCCGCTCATATCCCGGGTGCGCGTTTATTCGATATCGATGATGTGGCCGATCACCGCTCGGACCTGCCGCATATGGCGCCGCCGGTGGAAAAGTTCATGTCGCGCCTGCGGGCAATGGGCGTGGGCGATGGCCACCAGGTTGTGGTCTATGATGGTGCGGGGCTCAAATCCGCGGCGCGCGTCTGGTGGCTGTTCCGACTGATGGGACAGAACAATATCGCGGTGCTGGACGGCGGCTTGCCGAAGTGGCAGGCCGAGGGGCACGCCGTGGAGGACCTGCCGCCGGTGATCCGTGACCGCCACATGACCGTGCGGGTGCAGAACAGCCTGGTGCGCGATGTGACGCAGGTGTCGGCTGCCGCCAAGCTGGGCGATCACGAGATCATCGACGCCCGCGCCGCCGCGCGGTTCCGTGGCGAGGCGCCGGAGCCGCGCGAAGGCCTGCGTGCGGGCCATATCCCGGGTTCGAAGAACGTGCCCTACACTGACCTTCTGAATGCCGATGGCACGATGAAGGACGAGGCCGGTATCCGCGCCACCTTCGAAGGCGCTGGCGTCGACCTCAAGAAACCCGCGATTACCACCTGCGGCTCGGGCGTGACCGCCGCCGTTCTCAGCCTGGCCCTGGAGCGGATCGGCAAGTCCGATCATGCGCTTTATGACGGCTCCTGGTCCGAATGGGGCGCCTTCCCGACCCTACCCGTTGCAACCGGAGAGAACTGATGTTCGAGACCCTGAAACCCCAGCCAGCCGACAAGATCCTGGCGCTGATGCAGATGTACCGCGACGACCCGCGCGAGCAGAAGATCGACCTTGGCGTCGGTGTCTACAAGAACGCCGAGGGCGTCACCCCGGTGATGCGTGCCATCAAGGCCGCCGAGCACCGCCTGTGGGAAGAACAGACCACCAAGGCCTATACCGGCCTGGCAGGTGATCCCGGCTATGGCGACGCGATGATCAAGCTGATCCTGGGCGACACTGTTGAACGCGGGAATATCGCAGCCGCCGCAACCCCCGGCGGCACCGGTGCCGTGCGCCAGGCCTTCGAGCTGATCAAGATGGCCAATCCCAAGGCGCGGGTCTTCGTGTCGGACCCGACCTGGCCGAACCACATCTCGATCCTGAAATACGTCGGCATCGAGACGGTGACCTATCGCTATTTCGACAGCGAGACCCGTGGCGTGAACTTCGACGGGATGATGGAAGATCTGAAGGGCGCCGAAAAGGGCGACGTGGTGCTGCTGCACGGCTGCTGCCACAACCCCACCGGCGCCAACCTGAACGTGACCCAGTGGCAGGAGGTGATCGACCTTTTGAACGCCCGCGGCCTGGTCCCGATGATCGACATTGCCTACCAGGGCTTTGGCGATGGTCTGGAAGAAGACGCCGCAGGCGTGCGCATGGTGGCGGCCCAGACGCCGGAATGCCTGATCGCGGCAAGCTGCTCCAAGAACTTCGGCATCTACCGCGAGCGCACCGGCCTTCTGATGGCGGTAAGCCAGGACGGCAGTGCCCAGGCGCTGAACCAGGGCACGCTGGCGTTTTTGAACCGGCAGAACTTCTCCTTCCCGCCGGATCACGGCGCGCGTCTGGTGACGATGATCCTGAACGATGACGCCCTGCGCGCCGATTGGGCGGCCGAGCTGGAAGAGGTGCGCCTGAGCATGCTGGACCTGCGCCAGCAACTGGCGGACGAGCTGCAGCGCCTCAGCGGCTCGGATCGCTTCGGCTTCATAGCGCAGCACCGTGGCATGTTCTCGCTCCTGGGCACGACGCCCGAATTGGTCGAGAAGATGCGGGTCGACAACGGCATCTACATGGTGGGCGACAGCCGCATGAACATCGCGGGGCTGAACAAGGCCACCGTGCCGCTCTTGGCGAAGGCGATCATCGACGCGGGTGTCTGATCCGCTGACGCGATTGGTTTGGAACAGGGAACGCGCTCCAGCTTGGGGCGCGTTTTCCTTTTCGTGAAGGCCTGCCGGGCTGCGGGCGGGGCTACCGCGCCCGCAGGTGCCTTGCCTGTGGCAAGACCCCTTGGCGGGTTTGGGCCCGGCGCCGCTGACGCGGCGCAAGGGATTTCGCTGAGAAGCGGTTTAAGGGCAGCTTTGCCCTTAAACGCGCCATGCTCATTGTGAATGGCAGCGCACCACGCCTCAAGGGAACCCCGCGCGCTGCGCGTGGCCGCTGGCGCGGCCCTTGACCCGCGGTGCGCTAGAGGGCGTCGGCATTTGAGTGCGGTATGCGCCGCGTTAGCGGCGCTATGCCCAACTGTGGAGGCTCAGGCTTTGCCTTTGCCGGAATGGGCGGGAGGGATTGTCCGATGCTGGATGAAACGGGCTGAAGCAAAGAAAACGCGGCCCCGGGAGGCCGCGTTCTTTTGGTCTGTGTCAGGGAGGCTGGGGTTAGCCTGCCTTGAACTCCGGATAGGCTTCCATTCCCAGCTCCGACATGTCGAGACCGTTGATCTCGTCCTCTTCGGAGACGCGGATGCCCATGGTGGCCTTCAGGATCAGCCAGACGATGCCGGAGACCACGAAGGTGAAGGCGCCGATGGCAACGAAGCCGATGATCTGGGTCACGAAGGAGGTGCCTTCGGTGTAGAAGGGAACCGCGAAGGTGCCCCAGAAACCGGCAACCAGGTGCACCGGGATGGCGCCGACCACGTCGTCGATCTTCAGCTTGTCCAGCATCGGAACCACGAAGACCACGATCACACCGCCAACTGCACCGATCCACAGGGCGCCGAACAGCGAGGGGTCAAGCGGACCTGCAGTGATCGACACCAGACCGGCCAGGGCGCCGTTCAGGGTCATGGTGAGGTCGGGCTTCTTGAACATCACCTGGGTCAGCAGCAGGGCAGTGACAGCACCGGCGGCAGCGGCCATGTTGGTGTTGGCGAAGATGCGCGACACGTCGGTCACATCACCCACGGTGCCCATCGCCAGCTGCGAGCCACCGTTGAAGCCGAACCAGCCGAGCCACAGGATGAAGGTACCCAAGGTGGCCAGGGCCAGGTTGGAACCGGGCATCGGGATGGTCTTGCCGTCCTTGTACTTGCCGATACGCGGGCCAAGGATCAGGGCGCCTGCCAGGGCTGCGAAACCGCCTGCCGCGTGCACCAGGGTGGAGCCGGCGAAGTCGGAGAAGCCCATCTCGGAGAGGAAGCCGCCGCCCCACTGCCAGGAGGCTTCGATCGGGTAGATGATACCGGTCAGGATCGCCACGAAGATCAGGAAGGGCCACAGCTTGATGCGCTCGGCCAGGGTGCCCGACACGATCGAGGCGGTGGTGGCGCAGAACATCAGCTGGAAGAAGAAGTCCGAGCCGACAGAGGCATAGTCAAGCGAGGCATCCGCCGCGCCCAGGCCAACGGGCTCCAGAGAGGTCACCGAGAACCACGGACCCATCACGCCCGAGATCACCCAGTCGCCCGGATACATCAGGTTGAAGCCGATCAGCCAGTACATGATGGCCGCGATCGAGAACAGCGCGATGTTCTTGGTCAGCTGCATGGTCACGTTCTTGGAACGCACCAGGCCCGCTTCCAGCATGGCAAAGCCTGCCGCCATCCAGAACACCAGGAAGCCGCCAATGAGGAACAGCAGGGTGGTGAAGATGTAGGGGTTGATATCCGGGGCTGCCGCAGCCGTGTCCTGGGCCAGCGCCAGGCCCGGCAGGGCGGCAAAGCCTGCAGCGGCAAGTGAGAGTTTCAGTTTACGCATCTGTATTTTCCTCCGAAACGGACGCTTAAAGCGCCTCGAGGTTGGTTTCGCCGGTGCGCACCCGCACGGCCTGTGCCACATCCAGGACAAAGATCTTCCCATCGCCGATCTTGCCCGTGCGCGCGGTCGAGGAGATGGTGTCCACCACCTGGTCGGCCAGTTCGCCCGGCACCACGATTTCCAGTTTGACCTTGGGGACGAAGTTCACTTCGTATTCCGCGCCACGGTAGATTTCCGTGTGGCCTGCCTGGGCTCCAAAGCCCTTGATTTCCGTTACCATCAGACCTGAAACGCCGATTTTGGTCAGCGCTTCGCGGACCTCCTCGAGTTTGAAGGGTTTGATGGCTGCTATGATCATTTTCATCTCGACACCCTTTCCTGGACCGTCTGTTCCGCTCCATTCGCACCTGCAGAAAAGCGGCGCCCCCGAGTCGGGGGAACCGGAGGGGCTGGTTTTGAAGGGGGGTGGAGCGGTCTCGGCCTAAATATTTTGCTTAAAAAGTGGTCAATGCCCGCTTTTTGTGCGCTGTGAGGAGGGAGTTTGCAGCAAAACTGCCCCTCAACAAAGCAGGGGCAAGGGACTATTGTGTCCAAAACGGGCAGATTGCGCAGCATCGGGTGGCATCGGGCCGCCGGGTGACAAGGCGCCGAGCAGGATACGGATATGGCACAAGGATCAGGGCGCAGGCCACTGGTGGCGGATAAACGCTATCCCAAGGGTGGATCCCGAAAGGGGGGCGGCTCGACGCGCCGCGCCTCTGCCAAGGCGAAGAAGCCGGAGGCGGGCGGTCTGCTGGCGCGTTTGTTTGGTGGCGGCAAGAAGCCTCCCTCCCAGAAACGGGCAGCTCCGCGCAAGCCGAAACCCGCGCCCAGGCGCTCTGGGCGCGCGAAGCGCGGTGTCCTGGGGGTAATGCTGGCGCCGTTCCGCTGGGCCTTCCGGCTGGTCTGGGGGTTTGCCTGGCGGGTCGGGCTGGTCTGTACCGGCATTGTCGTCCTGGCGGTCGGCTATCAATACGCAAAGCTGCCGGAGGTTGCCGAGCTTCTGGATGGCCGCGCCCGCGGATCGGTGACCTTGCTGGATGAAAAGGGCGAAGTCTTTGCCTGGCGCGGGGATCAGTTCGGCGGTGTCGTCACCACTGAAACCGTCTCGAAACACCTGAAGAACGCGGTGGTCGCCACCGAGGACAAGCGGTTTTACCGCCATTTCGGCATCTCCCCGCGCGGGATTGCCAGCGCCGTGCGCATCAACCTCAGCGAAGGGCGCGGTCCTCTGTCTGGCCATGGCGGTTCCACCATCACCCAGCAGACGGCGAAACTGCTGTGCCTCGGCCAGGTCTATGACCCGGACGTCTGGGAGAGCGAACGCGCCTATGAGGCCGACTGCCGCAAGGGGTCCCTGTGGCGCAAGGCGACCGAGGCCGTCTATGCCATGGCGATGGAGGCCAAATACTCCAAGGACGAGATCCTCTCGATCTATATGAACCGCGCCTATATGGGCGGTGGCGCCTATGGCGCCGAGGCCGCCGCGCAGCGCTATTTCGGCAAATCCGCAAACCAGCTGAGCGCGGCCGAGGGCGCGATGATCGCGGGTCTTCTGACCGCGCCGTCTTCCCTGGCGCCGACGAACAACCTCAAACGCTCGCAGGATCGCGCCGCCACGGTTCTGCGCCTGATGCATGAGCAGGGGTATCTGACGGCCGAGGAAACCCGCCTGGGTCAGACCAACCCGGCCGAGCTGAGCGAGGCGGCAGACGCGCGCGCGGGTGGCTATTTTGCCGATTGGGTGATGGATACGGTGCCGAGCTACTTTGGCGATCAGACCTCCGAGGACGTGGTGATCCGCACGACGCTGGATCAACGCCTGCAGACAGCGGTCGAGGAGGCGATGAAACATGTCTTCTCCACCAAGGTGCGCGAAGGCTCCAAGGCCCAGGCCGCCATCGTGGTGATGAGTGCCGATGGTGCCGTACGTGCCATGGTGGGCGGGCGCAAGACGCGGGTGTCGGGGGTCTTCAACCGGGCCACCCAGGCAAAACGGCAGACCGGGTCGGCCTTCAAGCCCTTTGTCTATGCCACCGCGCTGGAGCTGGGCTATTCGCCGCTCGATAAGGTGCTGGACGCGCCCTATTGCCTGGATATCCCCGGTTCGGGGGAATGGTGTCCGCAGAATTACACCCGCAAATACTATGGCGAAATCACCCTGACGCAGGCCTTGCGGGATTCGCTCAATGTCCCGGCGGTAAAGATCTCCGAAGCCGTTGGCCGTGATCTGGTGCGCCGTGTGGCGGGCGATTTCGGCATCGACAACGAGATGGCCGAGGGGCCGGCGCTGGCGCTTGGGGCCTCGGAAAGCACGCTTTTGGAGATGACAGGCGCCTATGCGGGGATCCTGAACGGTGGCTCTTCGGTGACGCCCTACGGGCTGACCTCGCTCAGCCTGGTGGGGGATAGCGAGCCTTTGATGGGATCCAGCGGCGGCATGGGGGAACGGGTGATCCGCCCCGAAGCGGCGCGACAACTGGTCTGGATGATGGAGAAGGTGATTGCCGAAGGCACCGGCCAACGCGCGCAGATCCCCGGTTGGCAGGCGGCGGGCAAGTCCGGCACCACCCAGGCGGCGCGGGATGCCTGGTTCATCGGGTTCACCGCCGATTATGTGGCGGGTGTCTGGATGGGCTATGATGACAATACGCCGCTGACCGGGGTGACGGGCGGCGGTCTTCCGGCCGAGATCTGGCACGAGGCCATGGTGCGGGTGCATGCGGGTCTGGAGCCGAAACCCTTGCCGTTGCAGGAGCCGGTACCGGTTGCGGTGCCGCAGCAGCCTACTTCGGAGCGGGGCAACAGGCCGCGCCTGGGGCAGGAGTTGGGCCGGGCCGTGGACGGCATCTTACGTGACCTCTTCGGGAATTGATCCCGGCTAAGGGGAGGGGGATCTCCCGCCCACCTCAGTTGTCCTGACGGACCACAGATGCGGTTGGGCCCGGCGCCGCGCTACGCACGGCGCTCCCGCTCTCCCAATTCAAGCAAAGCGTCCTTTCGCAAGACGGACAGCGCCGCGCGTCGCGCGGCGCCGGGCCCAACGGGAGAGAGGCATTTTCAAATGTCGCTCTCCGGGCGGGAGGCCTTCGGCCTCCAAGTGGGATCTAAGGCAGATCAGCTCAGGCGCTTCAGCTCCGAGATCATCTTGTCGATGTCCCCGCGGTTGCGATCCAGAAGGGCACCGATCTCGGTGCGCTCGGTCAGAAGCAGGTTCACGCCTTCGATGTACATGTTGAAGAACAGATCCTTGCCCGAGCGGTCGGAGACCAGGAAGGTCACCTCGAACGGTGATTGCCCCTGCAGGTAGGCGATGGTCGAAACCTCGTACCACTTCTTGACCCGTTTGACGCCGGTGACCTCCAGCCGACCACCGATGAATTCCCGGAAGCGCTGGCCATATTTGCGGGAGATGTAGCCCTGGAACGCGTCGGAGAAGGCCCGTTTCTGGGCGCTGCTGGCGCGACGTCCGTCCACGCCCATGGCATAGGCGGCGATATAGGAGGTGTCGCTGTAGCGCCCGAAGATACTTTCGAAATCCCGGTACATCGCGGTTTCCGACTTGCCGGAGGCGATCACCTTGTTGATGTCGGTCACCAGGTTGCCGATCAGGCGGCTGGCGGAGTTTTCATCCAGGGCAGACAGTGCCACCGGGGCCGTCAATGTTGCGGCGGCGGCGGCGGCGAGAAACATACGGCGGTGCATCGTTAAAACCCTTCGGTATCCAGTTCAAACGGATCGATCTCGGCAATCTCCGCGCTTTGTCCCAGTTCAAAGCGACGGTTCTGCAGGTAGATCAGGCGCGCCTGCGCATAGCTGTCGGCGCTTTCATAAAGAATGGAGTCGATCGTATCGGAGTATCTGCCACGATCGCCAAGCTGATCAACGATCTTCGCGTAGATCCCGATGTCATCGGCAGGACTATGCTTAGCATATGAGATCGGGTTGGTGAAAAAGTCGACAAAGACGCCGACCGCGTCGCGGGTCGTGGAGGGGCCGAAAACCGGCAGCTCGACATAGGCACCCTCTTTGACACCCCAGACATGCAGGGTTTCCCCGAAATCGGTATCGACCTCGGGGATGTGAAAGGCGCTGGCGGGGTCGGACAGGCCGCCAACCCCCACGACGGTGTTGATTGCAAACCGGGCCAGGGCAGTGCCCGCTTCCTTGAGGTTGCCTTGCAGCAGAGCGTTGACGGCCTGGCCGGGCATCGACAGGTTTTCGGCAAAATACGAGAAGCTGGTCACCATGGGATCGGGGACGATTGCCACATACCCCTTGGAGGCCGGGCGAAAGGCAATCCGGTCGACGCCGCGGTTGAAACTGTGAACGGCGCGGTTGGTGTTCTCATACGGATCGAAGATCTCACCCGCAGCCTTCGCCGCAGGATCCTGCGTTGCACAGCCGGAGACAAGGAGCCCCGAAATCAGCAGGGCGCACACGGAAAAATATGAACGAGAAGACAATGACATCGGATCCGGGTTTTCCTTGGTCCAGAATTGGTGCACACCTTGGGGAAATATTGGGAAAATTTCTGTATCCCACCCGTACAAGGTTTTGATTGAATGACTGTGGCAATTTTGAAACATGTATCCAGCGCACAGCCGCTTCCCCCGCTTTAATATGAACTTTGGCCGTTGAACAGGTATCGGATCCGGACATGAGCGAAAAACACATCAAATCTGGGTTAGATGAGCTGCGTGCCGTGCGGCGGCGCAGCCGTGGGTTGTACTGGTCCACCGGCATTTTCAGCTTTTTCGTGAATATGCTGATGCTGACCGGTCCTCTTTACATGATGCAGGTCTATGACCGGGTCCTGGGCAGCCGCTCCGAGGCCACCCTGGTGGCGCTGTCGCTTCTGGTGGTGTTCCTCTATGGCATGATGGGCCTGTTGGACTACGCCCGGGGCCGGATCCTGGCCCGCGCCGGGGCGCGGTTTCAGGCGGAACTGGATCAGCGGGTGTTCGACGCGATGATTCGTCGCTCGGCGGTGGCGCGCGATCCGGTGGCGCAGACCGGGCTCAATGACCTTGAATCGATCCAGCGGCTGATTTCCTCTCCGGTTCTGGGCGCCGCCTTCGATCTGCCCTGGACGCCGGTGTTCCTTGCGGGCATCGCCCTGTTCCACCCCTGGCTGGGCCTGCTGGCGCTGGGTGGCGGCTCGGTCCTGATCGTCATTGCGCTGCTCAACCAGCTGTTCAGCCGGGCGCCGCAGCAAAAGGCCAGCATGTCGGGTCACAAGGCGAACCTGATGTCCGAGGAAATCCGCACCGAGGCGGAGATGATCCAGGCCATGGGCATGCGCGAGGCTGCCTTTCGCCGCTGGAGCAAGGCGCGTGTGGCCGCCTTGCGCGACACTCTTTTGGCCAATGACACCGGTGGCAGTTTCACCACCCTGACCAAGACCCTGCGCCTGTTCCTGCAATCGGCGATGCTGGGGCTTGGGGCCTATCTGGTGCTGCAGGGCGAAATGACGCCCGGCGCGATGATTGCCGGGTCCATCCTGATGGGCCGTGCCCTGGCGCCGATCGAACTTGGCCTGGGGCAATGGCCGCTGGTGCAGCGCGCCATGAAGGGCTGGGACAACCTGGCAGAGCTGCTGGCCAAGGTCCCGCCCGAGCAGGAGCGCACCGCCCTGCCGCAACCCAAGGCGCTGCTTGAAGTGCAGGGTCTCGCGGTGGTGGCACCCGGCGAAAACCGCGCCTTGCTGCGCAACGTGAGCTTCCGGGTGCAACCGGGGCAGGCCATCGGGGTGATCGGGCCGTCGGGATCGGGCAAGTCCACCCTGGCCAAGGCCCTGACCGGGGCTTGGCGCCCGGCTGCCGGCACGGTGCGGCTGGATGGGGCCTCTATCGATCAATATGCGCCGGATGTCCTGGGGCGGCACATCGGCTACCTGCCGCAGCGGGTGCAGCTGTTCGATGGCACCATCGCCCAGAACATTGCCCGGCTCAGCCCGGAACCGGATTCCGAAAAGGTCGTGGCCGCCGCCAAGAAGGCCGCCGCCCATGACATGATCGTCAAGCTGCCCGAGGGCTATGATACGCCGGTCTCTGCCGGAGGCGGGCGCCTGTCGGGCGGGCAGATGCAGCGCATTGCGCTGGCGCGCGCCCTGTTCGACGATCCGGTGCTGGTGATCCTGGACGAGCCGAATTCCAACCTCGACAACGACGGCTCCGTGGCGCTCAACCAGGCGATCAAGCAGCTCAAGGCCGAGAACAAGGCGGTGATGATCATGGCGCACCGCCCGGCGGCGATCCAGGAGTGTGACCTGTTGCTGGTCGTGGATCAGGGCATGCAGACCGCCTTCGGTCCCAAGGACAAGGTGCTGAAGGAAATGGTGGCCAACCATCAGAACATTCAACAGGCGCGATCCGCCGGAGGTGTGCAATGAGCGTGGAACAGGACTGGTCCGCCCGCCGCCCCCTGATGATCGGCCTGCTGGGCCTTCTGGTCCTGGTCGGCGGTTTTGGAACCTGGGCGGTGATGTCCTCGATTGCGGGGGCGGTGATCGCCACCGGCCGGATCGAGGTGGATCGCAACCGACAGGTGGTACAGCATCTGGATGGCGGTATTGTCGCGGAGATCGGCGTCGACGAGGGCGATACCGTTGCCGCCGGCGATATCCTGTTGCGCCTGGATGCCACCGATCTCACCTCGCAGCTGATCATCACCGAAGGCCAGTTGTTTGAACTGATGGCGCGGCGCGGGCGGCTGGAGGCCGAGCGCGACGAAGCCGATGAGATCACCTTTGATCCCGAGCTTCTGGCGCTTGCCTCAGAGCGGGCCGAAGTGCGCGACCTGATGGACGGGCAGGAGCGGCTGTTTTTCGCCCGCCGCGAATCCACCGCCCGCGAGATCGAGCAGCTGGAAAAGCGCCGCGCACAGATCCAGGATCAGATCGTCGGCATCAAGGCCCAGCAGGATTCGATGCGGGTGCAGCTGGAGCTGATCGGGCAGGAACTGAAGAATCAGGAAACCCTGCTGGAGCGCGGATTGGCTCAGGCGGGCACGGTCCTGAACCTGCGCCGCACCGAGGCGAACCTGGGCGGCTCTTTGGGAGAGCTGTTGGCCAACCAGGCCCAGGCCGAGGGGCGCAGCACCGAGATCGACATCCAGATCCTGACCCTGGGCACCCAGCAGCGCGAAGAGGCGATCACCCGCCTGCGCGACCTGCGCTACCAGGAGCTGGAGCTGGCCGAGACCCGTCGCTCGATCCTGGAGCGGCTGAACCGGCTTCATATCACCGCGCCGGTGTCGGGCGTGGTCTACGGGATGCAGGTGCATACGCCGCGCTCGGTCATCCGCCCGGCGGAGCCGGTGCTGTACCTGGTGCCGCAGGATCGTCCGCTGGTGATCGCTGTGCAGGTGGCGCCGACGGATATCGACCAGATCTTTGTCGGGCAATCGGCGGCGCTGCGGTTCTCGGCGCTGGATCAGCGCCAGACGCCGGAATTGTTCGGCAAGGTCACCCAAGTTTCTGCCGATGCCTTTGAACAGGAGGGCACCGGCCTGTCCTATTACCGGGCCGAGGTGGAGCTGAACGAGGGCGAGCTGGAACGCCTGCCTGAAGGCGCGGTGCTGATCCCGGGCATGCCGGTGGAAAGCTATATCCGCACCAATGACCGCTCTCCCATGGGCTATCTGGTGAAGCCGCTTGCCGACTATTTCGTGAAGGCCTTCCGGGAAAGCTGATGCGTGCCGCTCTGGCGTGATGCCGGGGCGGTTTTGCTCTTTTCGCCCGGGCGCATCGGCGCTAGCGTCGCCTCCAGATACAGATCCGGAGGACATAGATCATGAGCATCGAAGCCAGACTTGCAGAATTGGGCGTCACCCTGCCCGAAGCCCCGGCACCGGCGGCGAACTACGTGCCTTACGTGGTGGCGGGCGATATGGTCTATGTCTCGGGTCAGATCTCGGCCGACGAAAACGGGCTGATCACCGGCACCTTGGGCGATGATATGGACGTAGAGGCCGGGCAGGCGGCGGCGAAACGCTGCGCCATTGCCTTGCTGGCGCAGCTGAAAGCGGCCTGTGGCGGCGATCTGGAACGCTTGGTGCGGGTGGTGAAACTGGGCGCCTTTGTAAACTCCACTGCCGATTTCACCCAGCAGCCGCAGGTGGTCAACGGGGCCTCCGATTTTCTGGTCGAAGCCCTGGGCGATGCAGGGCGTCACGCGCGCTCTGCCGTTAGCAGCCCCTCGCTTCCCTTGGGCGTCGCGGTGGAAATCGACGCGGTGTTCCAGATCAAATGAGGCCGTCCCTGCCGCAGTCCCTGCTGCGCCTGCCGGTGGCCCATCGTGCGCTGCATGACATCGCGAAGGGTCGCCCCGAGAACAGCCGCGCGGCGATCCGCGCGGCGATTGCCGCTGGCTATGCGATCGAGATCGACCTGCAGCTGTCGTCGGATGGCTGCGCGATGGTGTTCCACGACGATGACCTCGACCGGCTGACGGATGAGACCGGCCCGGTGCGCGCCCGCAGCCGGGAGGCGTTGCGCGCCATTGCCCTGAAAGGCGGCGATGGCGAGGGCATCCCGGATCTGGCCGAGGTGCTGGACCTGGTGGCCGGGCAGGTGCCGCTGCTGATCGAGGTGAAGGATCAGGACGGGCAGATGGGGCGCAAGATCGGCCCGCTGGAGGCTGCGGCGGTCAAGGGACTGGAAGGATACAGGGGCGATGTGGCGCTGATGTCCTTCAACCCTCATTCGGTGGAACGGCTGGCAGCGCTGGCGCCGCAGATCCCGCGCGGCATCGTCACCAGCGCCTATGTGCCGGAAGACTGGCCGGAACTGCCCCGCGCCGTGTGCCACGACCTGCGCAACATCCCCGATTTCGAACGCAGTGATGCCTGTTTCATCAGCCATGAGGCCGCGGATCTGGCTCGTCCCCGCGTGCAGGGCCTGCGGGATGCAGGCGTGCCGGTCCTGTGCTGGACGATCACCTCGCCCGCAGAAGAAGCAGCCGCGCGCGGCCTTGCCGACAATGTGACCTTTGAAGGTTATCTTTCCGCCCTGCCGACTTGATCCCTGCCCGCCAGGGGCCAGATACTGAGGCAAAACAGCAAGGGCCAAAACGGGCAGATGGAGCAGGCACAGATTGAAATCCGGGTGTTGGACAGCCTCGCGCAGATCGCGGGCCGCGACTGGGATGCCTGCGCCTGCCCCGAGGCCGCCGATGGCGGGCGGCCGCTCGATCCCTTCACCACCCACCGGTTTCTGCTGGCGCTGGAGCAAAGCGGATCTGTCGGGCGCGGCACCGGCTGGCAGCCGCAGTATCTGGCCGCCTATCAGGACGGGGTACTGATCGCCTGCGCGCCGCTTTTTGCCAAGTCGCACAGCCAGGGCGAATATATCTTCGATCACAACTGGGCCCATGCCTATGAGGGGGCAGGGGGGCGGTACTATCCCAAACTGCAGATCGCGGTGCCCTTCACCCCCGCCACCGGGCGGCGCTTCCTGGTGCGCCCCGGATATGAAGGCATCGGCCATTCCGCACTGGTGCAGGGCGCGGTGCAGCTGGCGGCGGACAATCGGCTGTCGTCGTTGCATGTGACCTTCTGCACGGAAGCGGAGGCTCAGATCGGCGAAGAAATGGGCCTTATGAGCCGCGCCACCCAGCAGTATCACTGGCTGAACGACGGCTATCGCGATTTCGAAGACTTCCTCGCGGCGCTGTCGTCGCGCAAGCGCAAGACCCTGCGCAAGGAACGGCGGGCGGCGCAGGATTTTGGCGGAGAGATCAGCTGTTATACGGGCGCCGATATCCGGGCCGAACACTGGGATGCCTTCTGGGCCTTCTACCAGGACACCGGCAGCCGCAAATGGGGCACGCCCTATCTCACGCGGCAGTTCTTCGATATCGCGCATGAGCTCATGGCCGAGGATATGCTGCTGGTCCTGGCCGAGCGGGACGGGTGCCCCATTGCGGGCGCGCTCAATTTCATCGGGCGCGAGACTCTGTTCGGCCGCTATTGGGGCTGCATCGAACATCACCCCTTCCTGCATTTCGAACTGTGCTACTATCAGGCTATCGAGAGGGCCATCGCCATGGGGTTGTCCCGTGTGGAGGCCGGGGCGCAAGGGGAGCACAAGCTTGCGCGCGGCTACCTGCCGACCCAGACGCATTCCCTGCACTGGATTGGCGATCCGGGCTTTGCCGATGCCGTCAGGCGCTATCTGGAGGCCGAACGCGCCGCCGTGGAAGAGGAGATCGAGATCCTGACGGACTATGGTCCCTTCAGAAAGGCCCAAGTGGAGGAACAGGAATGAGCGAGAAACTGTCAGATGCCGCCCGTGGTCCGCTGCTGGATCCACTGTTTCGGGCGGGCTGGAGCATGGTGGAGGGGCGCGACGCCATCACCAAGACCTATACGTTCTGCAGCTTTGATGCGGCTTTTGGCTGGATGACCCGCGCCGCGATCTGGGCCGAGAAGTGGAACCACCACCCCGAGTGGAGCAATATCTACAACCGGGTCGTGGTGGTGCTGGCCACCCATGATGTGGGCGGGCTGAGCGCGCTGGATGCAAAACTCGCCCGCAAGATGGACGGGCTGGCCGAAGCCTCTACCCGGCAGCCGGAGATGGCCTAGGGTTTGTGGGGCCCGGCCCTGGAACGAGCGGATACCTGCCTGAGACATGATTACCGGTTGAGCGCCACGGGCGTTGGCGACAAGATTGAATCGGTCGCCCGGATCCCCGGTGCCAGCATCTGTCTTGCCGGGGGAGAACTGCCAGCAATTGGAGATGGCAGGGGGCAGACCATATCGACCTGCATGAAGGAGGAATGACACATGAGGGTTTGGGCGACAGCAGCAACGGCTGTTCTGATGGCATCTCAGGCATTCGCAGGCTCATACGAGGTGAGATGCGAGACACGGAAGGTGCCGTATCAGGAAACCGTGAAGGGGGGCAGCCCCGAAAAGATCATCGGCGGCGCGATCGTGGGTGGCGTGATCGGCAGGGTGGTGACCGACAAGAACGCCGGTGCGGCCGTCGGGGCCATCGTTGGCGGCGCCGTGGCCAATGAGACCAGCAAAAGCACCGTCACCAAATACCGGGATGTCGAGACCTGCACCAATGTGTTCATTCCCGATCGCATCACCGATACCGCGCAGCTGCAAAAGGTTTTGGCCGATCTGAACGCGGGCACCCCCGTCAGCAAGGAACTGACTATGGACGCGCAGTATACGATCGGTGTCGCCCATGACGGGCAGTGGGGGCCGAAGTCGCGCCTGGCGGCCGAGAAATACCTGGCAAACCTGGCTCCCGATGCGCCCCTCTATTCGCTGGTGGTCAATGATGTGGTCGTCGTCAGCTCGGCCGACGTCAATGCAATCAATCAGATCAAGGACGCCCTGCTGGAAGCCGGAGTCGCCTCGCAGATCTTCGTCGATCTGGAGTAGCGTCCCGACCTGACCAAGGGGTATCTCTCTGCAGGTTTGGCCCGGTCCGCCTTCGGATGTATGCAGGACAAACAGGTCTATCCCAGCATGGCCGGGATAGGCTGTCAGCCAAACTTCCCCAGGATGAAAGCACGGGCTTTTTCATTTTGGGCAGCGGTGAACAACCTTTCGGTCGGTCCCAGCTCCAACAGTTCCCCCAGGTGGAAATAGGCGACCCGATCGGCAATGCGCCGGGCCTCCATCATCGAATGCGTCACCACGACGATTGAATGATCTCTCCTGAGGCTCAGGAGCAGCTCTTCGATTTTGGCGGTTGCAACCGGATCAATGGACCCCGTTGGTTCATCCATCAGCAGAACGTCGGGCTGCGTCGACAGGGCACGGGCAATGCACAACCGTTGTTGTTGCCCGCCTGACAGGTCGGTGCCGTTTTTCTTGTGCAGATCGTCCTTAACCTCGTCCCACAGATGCGCCCGGCGCAGGCAATCTTCGACATGGGTTTTCATCTCGGCGCGGCTGCGCACCAAGCCGTGGATGCGAGGCCCATAGGCGACGTTTTCCCAGATGGAAGACGGAAATGGGTTCGGTTTTTGTGCCACCCAGCCAAAGCGGCGGCGATGGAGAGGCGGGTCGATCCTGGCACTGTAAATGTCGCTGTCATCCATCACGATGGTGCCTTCGATGCGAACGCCCCGCGTGTCGTCATGCATCCTGTTCAGACATTTCAAGGCCGTGGACTTGCCGCATCCCGATGGGCCGATGAAGGCCAGGATCTCAGAGCGGTAAAGGTCGAAGTTCACCCCTTTCAGCGCATGTGTCTCATCGTACCAGAGGTTCAGATCACGGATCTCCATGATCGGTTCGCTATTAGAGTGGCTCCGCGACTTGTGCGAAACCGGTTTTGGCATGCCGTCCAGCATTCTGGCCTCCTGTTTCGGTGCACTTGAGGTACCAAAATCAGGTTCACCGCCCGGGAAATTGATCTGAACCCAAGGGCGGAGATTCTTCGCAAAAACTTCATCTGGCCGTTACAAACAAGGTCGGCATGCCAAGAAAAAAGGCCGCCCCATCGGAGCGGCCCTTCCTGTCTTTCATCGGAAACCGGATCAGTCGTTCGGACCCAGCGCCGACAGGCCCTTCAGGATGTCGATGGCATAGGCCAGCTGGTAATCCTGTTCGCGCAGCTCGGCGGCTTTTTCGGCCTTTTCGCGATCCTCTTCGATCTGGCGGATCTCGTCCTCGGTCAGGCTGTCATTGTTCAGACGACCGCGCAGATCCGCCTCGGACCGGGAGCGGTTCGCGGCCGAGGCGTCCTCTTCCTCTGCTCCGACGCGGCGGCGGGGCTGTTCCACGACGATATCGGGGCTGACACCCAGCGCCTGGATCGAGCGACCCGAGGGCGTGTAGTAGCGCGCCGTGGTCAGGCGCATGGCGCCATCGCCGCGCAGGGGCATCACGGTCTGCACCGAGCCCTTGCCGAAGCTCTTGGTCCCCACCACGATGGCGCGGCGGTGATCCTGCAGGGCGCCTGCGACGATTTCCGAGGCCGAAGCCGAGCCGCCGTTGATCAGCACCACGATGGGTTTGCCACCCGACAGATCGCCCGGCGTTGCATTGAAGCGTTCGCCATCTTCCGGGTTGCGGCCCCGGGTCGAGACGATCTCGCCACTGTCGAGGAAGCTGTCAGCCACCTGGATCGCCTCGGTCAGAAGGCCACCGGGGTTGTTGCGCAGATCCAGCACGATGCCGTTCACCTTGTCGATGCCGCCCGCGGCCTCGATCTGTTCCTTCAGGCCGCTTTCCAGGTTGGGCGTGGTCTGGCGGTTGAAGGTGGTGATGCGCATCACAACGGTGTCGCCCTCGGTGCGGGCGCGCACGGCAGTGAGCTTGATGGTGTCGCGGATGATGGACACATCAAAGGGCTCCGACTCGCCTTCGCGCACCACGGTGATGATGATCTCCGATCCCACCGGGCCGCGCATCATGTCCACCGCTTCGTCCAGCGACAGGCCAAGCACGCTTTCGCCATCCACATGGGTGATGAAATCGCCCGCCTCGATGCCGGCCTCATCCGCCGGGGTGCCATCGATGGGGGAGACCACCTTGACGAAGCCCTCTTCCTGGGTGACCTCGATCCCCAGGCCGCCGAATTCGCCCTTGGTCTGCACCTGCATGCTGGCCGCATCGTCGGGAGACAGGTAGCTGGAATGGGGATCCAGCGACGACAGCATGCCACCGATGGCCGCCTCGATCAGCTCTTTCTCGTCGACCTCTTCCACACATTGGGCGCGGATCCGCTCGAAGATATCGCCGAATAGATCCAGCTGCTCATAGACTGTCGCCTCGCGGGCGCCTTCCTGGGCCAGAAGAGGGCCTGCCACATATGTGGTTGCCACGATCCCTGCCAGCGTGCCGCCAAATGCGGCCATCGCAAATTTTTTCATGAAACCTTCATCCACCTTTTCCGGCGTCGAACCATGTTTCAGGATCCACCGGACTGTTGTCCATTCTGACTTCTATATAGAGCGTTTCTGTGCGGTCAGTTCCACCCCCTTCACCAATTGGTGACAAAATCGCGCTGACCTGGGGGTTTTGACCGCCCATCAGCCCGACCGGAGTGCCCTCGGGGATGACCTCACCTGCCGCGCCATAGACCTCGGCCAGGCCCGACAGGATGAACAATGTGTCGGGCTGTGGCTCCAGAATCATCACATTGCCGAGGTCCAGCAGAGGCCCGCGATAGCGGATCGTCGCCGCCGTGGGAGAGGTCACCAGAGCCCGTGGACGCGCCGCCACCAGGATGCCGGGGCGGGCAATCCCGGCTGCATCGCGCGCGCCATAGCTGCGCAGCACCAACCCTTCGACCGGCAGCGGCAGCGTGCCGCGCAGGTCGCTGACATCGGCCTGGCTTTCGATCACCTCCCCTTCGGCAATCTCCGCCAGACCGCTGGCAAAGCCGGTCAGCGTCTCGGTCGAGGAAATCAGTACCGCGGTGCGCATCGGGTCCTCGGTAAAGCGTTTCGGCAGATCGGTGCGGTCGGCAATGGCGGTAGAGAGGTCCGTGCGGGCGCTCTGAATGCCGCTGAGGCCCAGTCGCAGCTTGTCCGCCGCTGCCTGTTGCAACAGGCGCAGGGTCTGCACCTCTTCCAGGTCGCCGCGCAGGGCTTCGGCCCGGGCGTTCAATCCCGGTGTCACCTCGGCCAGCATCATCGCCGAGCGCGCCGCCCCCAGCGGCCCCGAGGGGTGTAGCATCAGCACAGGCGCGGAAGAGGTTTCGATGGTCTGGATGATGCCCAGGAGTTCGGCCACCTCATCTTCGCGGGCGCTGAGCTGCGCCAGAAGCTGGGATTCGCGCCGCGCCACGCCGCGCAAGCCGTCGCGCATGGCGGCCAGCCCCGCCTCATAGGCGCGGATGGTCTCGCTCAGCGCCTTGACCCGGTCGCGGGCGCTGCCGGCCTCTTCCAGTTGCAGGGTGGCCGCTTCCAACTGCTCTGCCGCCTGACGCGCCGCGCGCGCAGCCTCCGTTTCGGCCTGCGCCGACACGGCCAGTGCCAGGCAAAGCGCGAGACCACGGATGGGGCCGCGGCAAATGCTGGCGGCGCGCCGGATCATGCGAGCAGGCTCTCGCCGGTCATCTCTTCCGGCTTGGGCAGGCCCATCAGCGCCAGCAGGGTGGGGGCCAGATCCGCGAGGCGGCCATCGCGCAAGGTCGCCCCTTCGGGACCGCCCACCAGCGCCAGCGGCACCAGGTTGGTGGTATGGGCGGTATGGGCGCCGCCGGTGACGGGATCGACCATCACCTCGCAATTGCCGTGATCCGCCGTCACCAGCATGGCGCCGCCCGCCTTTTCCAGCGCGGCGACGACCTGTGTCAGCCCCTGATCCACTGCCTCGCAGGCCTTGATCGCGGCTTTGATGTCTCCGGTGTGGCCGACCATATCGGGGTTGGCGTAATTGGTGACGATCAGGTCATAGCCCTTCTCGATCGCCTCGACGAACTTCTCGGTTACCTCGGGGGCGGACATCTCGGGCTGCAGATCGTAGGTCGCGACCTTTGGCGATTTCGGCATGTAGCGGTCCTCGCCCACCTCCGGCTCTTCCTTGCCGCCGTTGAGGAAGAAGGTCACATGCGGATATTTTTCCGTCTCGGCCAGGCGGAACTGGGTCAGCCCCTGTTTCGCGACCCATTCCCCCAGGGTGTTGACGATGGGCGCCTTGGGATAGCAGGTGGTCATATAGGAGTTGTGACCGTCAGAGTATTCCACCATGCCCAGAAGCGCCGCCAGATCGGGCCGCGCGCCGGTGTCGAAATCGGCAAAGCCCGGCTCCCCGATGGCGCGCAGGATCTCGCGCGCACGATCCGCGCGGAAGTTGAGGCAGAAGAAGCCGTCGCCGTCCTTCACCCCCTCAAAGCCCGCCACCACGCTGGCGCCGATGAATTCATCGGTTTCGGACTGGTTATAGGCATGATCCACCGCGTCATGGGCACCGCGCACCCGGCGGCCCTCGCCCTTGATCATGGCATCATAGGCTTCTTTCACCCGCTCCCAGCGGTTGTCGCGGTCCATGGCGTAATAGCGCCCCGTCACCGTGGCGATGCGGGCGCCCTCGGGCATCTTCTCTTTCAGCTCTTCGAAATAGCCATAGGCGGATTTCGGCGCCACATCGCGCCCGTCGGTGACCGCATGCAGCCAGACCGGCACGCCCGCATCCCGGATCGCTTTGATCGCCGCCAGGATATGGATGATATGCCCGTGTACGCCGCCATCCGAGACCAGCCCCATCAGATGCGCGGCACCGCCTGTTTTCTTCAGCTTGGCGATGAAGTCCTGCAGGGCGCCGTTCTGAAAGAAGGAGCCATCCTCGATGGCAAGGTCGATCTGGCCCAGATCCATCGCCACCACCCGGCCCGCGCCGATATTGGTGTGGCCCACCTCGGAGTTGCCCATCTGCCCCGAGGGCAGCCCCACATCCGGCCCATGGGTGATCAGCCGCGCGGTGGGGCCCTTTTCCATGATCGCATCGAAGGTGGGCGTCTTGGCCATATGGGGCGCATTGGCCACCCCCGGCTCCCCTGTGCCCCAGCCGTCAAGAATGCAAAGAACAACGGGTTTGGGTCTGCTCATCGGTAGGTCTCCGCCATGATCGGGCTGTTTCAGCGTTGAGATGCCTTCTACAGGCTTGCCGCGGATTGGGAAACCGCCGTTAGCGCCAGATGCGGCAAAGCTGCGCTGCGGGAGGCCCCCCTTGGCCGCCTATGTAGGCACGTCTCCGCCCCGTTTCACCCCATGCGCGGCAAAAGCGGCACCCGGCGGGCCAGATCTGAACCCAAGGTTTCTGCCCCGTAAAGGGCCGACAGGGGAGCCGGAGCCAGAAGATCCGCATTGCCGTCCAGAAACGCCTCGGCAGTGTCGTAATTCCCATTGGCCATGCGCTCGGCTGTGAGGCTCAGAAAGCCCAACGTCACGGTGGCGTTGAACTTTTCCGGCACCCCGGCGGCGCTGGCCAGTTGCCGCAGTCCCCGGGCATAGATCGCCATCGCATCAAACACCTCGTGGGCCGACAGGATCTCATAGGCGACACCCAGATGCGCGCGATGGCTGAACCCCTCTGGCCCCAGGCGCCCTTCGGCCAGCTCCCGGGCCATCTGCGGATAATCGGTGCGTTCAAGGCTCATTCCGGATCCTCCGTCAGGCTGTGGCTGTCGGCGGCCGTCAGGTCCAGCTCGTATACTCCGCGCAGCGCGGCGATCTTTTTCAGCGTCGCATCTGAGAAGGGCGCCTTTCCCTCAAAGGCATGCAGCGCCATCCCCTCCACCAGCTCGGCCACCGAGATATCGAGATATTCCGCCAGCGCCTTCATGGTCTTCAAAAGCCGCGCCTCGATCCGCAGGCCGGTTTGTACACGTGTGACTGTCTTCATGGCGCTCTCCTTGCTCCTGAAGGGGGATATAAGAGAATGCATGGATGTTATCAAGGTACCAAGGTGTCAATCTTGGGGCGTCAGGATATGTCGTAGCAGCGCCACCGGATGGGCACGTAAGGAAAGGCGCAGGGCGACGTAATCCTCCACCACTTCTTCGCCGATGCTCATCTGCGGTAGGTGGGCGGCGGGCTCGTCTATCGCTTCGCCCTCCAACTCGCGCTCGAACAGGGGCAGCGGTTTCTTTGCGGTGATCGCCTTGGCCTGCCACAGCGCCTCGCGCCGCGACAGCCCCAACACGGCAAAGGCGTCGGCCTCGGCCAGCCGTTCGATCACCGGCGGCGGCAGGCCCGCCTTGCGCCAGACATCCTGTACCTCGGTGTAGCCATTGCCGCGTGCCGCGGTCAGCCAGCTGATGTCCTCGTCGCTGAGGCCCTTGATCTGTCGGAACCCGAGGCGCAGCGCCAGCCCGCCTTGCCCGTCCGGCTCCATCACATTGTCCCAGTAGCTGGCGTTGATGCAGATCGGGCGCACCTCGACCCCATGGGCGCGGGCGTCCCGCACGATCTGCGCAGGCGCGTAGAAGCCCATCGGCTGGGAGTTCAGGAGCGCGCAAGCAAAGATCCCCGGATGGTGGCATTTGATCCAGGCCGAGGCATAGACCAGAAGTGCGAAGCTGGCCGCGTGGCTTTCGGGAAACCCATAGGCGCCGAAGCCTTCGATCTGGGAAAAGCAGCGTTCGGAGAAATCGGCGTCATAGCCGTTGCGCGCCATGCCGCGCAGGAACAGGCTGCGGAACTCGGACACGTTGCCGTGCTTCTTGAAGGTCGCCAGCGAGCGGCGCAGCCGGTCTGCCTGTTCGGGGCTGAAGCCCGCCCCCACCATGGCGATCTGCATCGCCTGCTCCTGAAACAAAGGCACGCCCAGCGTCTTGCCCAGCACCTCTCCCAGGGCGTCGGAGGGGAACTCCACCGCCTCTTCTCCGTTGCGGCGGCGAATGTAAGGGTGGACCATGTCGCCCTGGATGGGGCCGGGGCGGATGATCGCCACCTCGATCACCAGATCGTAGAAATTGCGCGGCCGCATGCGCGGCAGAAAGTTCATCTGCGCCCGGCTTTCGACCTGAAAGACGCCAATACTGTCGGCGCGGCACAGCATGTCATAAACCGCCGGATCCTCGGGCGGCAGCGTCGCCAGAGTGTAGTCCAGCCGGTGATGCTGGCGCATCAGATCGAAGGCCTTGCGGATGCAGGTCAGCATACCAAGGCTCAGCACATCGACCTTGAGAATGCCCAGCGCGTCGATATCGTCCTTGTCCCATGAGATGACCGTACGCCCCTCCATGGTGGCGTTCTCGATCGGCACCAGCTCATCCAGACGGCCTGCGGTGATGATGAAGCCCCCCACATGTTGCGACAGGTGGCGGGGAAAGCCGATGATCTGCCCCACCAGATCCAGCGTCTGGCGCAGGCGCGGGGCGTTCGGGTCCAGGCCGATCTCGCGCAGGCGGGCGGCACTGGCGCCGCTGCGGTCGAAACTCCCCCAGAGCTGAGAGGACATGGCGGCGATGGTATCCTCGCTCAACCCCATGGCGCGGCCCACCTCGCGGATGGCGCGCTTGCCCCGGTAGTGGATCACCGTCGCACATAGCCCGGCCCGGTGGCGGCCGTAGCGCTCATAGATCCACTGGATCACCTCCTCGCGGCGCTCATGCTCGAAATCCACGTCGATGTCGGGTGGCTCGTCTCGTGCCTCGGAGACGAAGCGTTCAAAGACCATGGTTCCGGTCTCGGGGCTGACCGAGGTAACGCCCAGGCAGTAGCAGACCACCGAATTGGCCGCCGAGCCGCGCCCCTGACATAGGATCCCGCGCGAGCGCGCGAAATCGACGATGTCGTGGACGGTCAGGAAGTAAGGCTCGTATTTCAGCTTGGCGATCAGGGTCAGCTCATGCTCCAGCATGGCACGCACCTTTTTGGGGGCACCCGCCGGATAGCGCCAGATTAGCCCCTGTTCGGCCAGGCGGCGCAGGCGCTGGGGCGGGGTTTCACCTGCAAGCCCCTCATCCGGGTAGTCATAGCGCAGCTCGTCCAGCGAGAAGGTGAGCCGCGCCGCCAGATCCTGCGCGCGCATCAGGGCGTCTTCATGGCCCCGGAATATGCGCGCCATCTCTTCCGGCGCGCGCAGGCGCTGCTCTGCATTGGCAAGGGCGGCGCGGCCCAGATCCTCCACCCGGCAACGTAGGCGGATGGCGCTGAGCACATCCGCAAGGCGGCGGCGTGATCCGTGATGCATGTGCGGGGCGGCGCTGGCCACCGTGGGCAGGTTCAGTTCATCGGCAAGGGCAGCAAGCCGGGCAAAGCGGCGCTCATCCCGCCCGTCATAGGCAGGCGCCATCATCAGATGCATCCGTCCGGCAAAGCGGCGCGTCAGGTCTTCCATATGCGGCTGCCATCCCCCCGCGCCGCCCGGCCAATGCTCCGCCTGTGGCAACAGGAGCAGATGGAGACCTTCGGAAAACGCCAAGAGGTCGGACAGCTGCAGCAGGCAGGTGCCTTTCTCGGCCCGCAGCCGCCCGGTCGACAGCATGCGGCAGAGATTTCCCCAGCCGGTCCGATCCATGGGCAGGGCGATCACTGGCGGTGCATCGGTCAACGCCAGCCGCGCTGCCGGGATCAGACGTGGCACCGCATAGACCGGGAACGAGGGCGCGGGCGGGATATGCGCAGGTCGGGGCGGACCGATGGGGCTGTTGCGTCGGTCCCAGGCCTGCCGCTCAGCCACGCGGCGGGCAATGTCACGCGCCGCGCTATGGGCGCGCACGATCCCGGCGACTGAATTCTCATCCGCGATCGCCAGCGCTTCGATCCCCAGCTCCACCGCACGCGCCACATACTCCTCCGGGTGGGAGGCCCCGGTGAGAAAGGTGAAGTTGGAGAGAATCGCGAGTTCAACAGACATGACCGCATTTATATATTCATGTTTTGTTCTCATTTCGAGTCATCGCGCTCACCATGGAGCCCCCTCCCGCGGATCACGCCCGCAGGGGGATCCGCGCCACGCCCAACCGGGGAAAACCCGGCTCTGCCGGTTTTGACACGGGCGGGAGCTTCCCCCCCAACCAGATGCGCAGGATCCGGGTCGCTCGGCCCTGCCACCGCTGGCAATGTCGCGTCAAAACAGGAGACAGACATGCTGAAGATCACCGCCCTTGCCACCGACACCACCCGCGCCCTGCAGGCTGGAGGTCCGGATGCCAACGGCCAGACACCGGAGCGCAGCCTGTCGGATGGCGGCGGCAACCCCTGCCGCCATTGCCTGCGCTATATCCCCAAGGGCGCGGAGATGCTGATCCTCGCCCATCGTCCTTTTCCCGCGCCGCAGCCCTATGCGGAACTCGGCCCCATCTTCCTATGCGCCGAGGGTTGCCCGCGGCACGACGGGGAGGAGATGCCCGAGGTGCTGCAAGGTTCCCCCGACTACCTGATCAAGGGCTACAGTGCAGACGACCGCATCGTTTATGGCACCGGCATGGTGGTGGAGCGGGAGCACATGATGGCGCAGGCCAAGGAGATCTTCACCGATCCCCGCGTCGCCTATATCCACATCCGCTCCGCCCGCAACAACTGCTATCAGGCACGGATCGACCGGGGGTGAATGCAAATGGGGCTGCGCCTGGCCGAGGTGGGGGCGGGCGGGGCTGCCCGGCCTATCGGCCGGACACAGGCCTGTACCTACAGCGCCTTCCCCATGGCAAAGTTGTGCAAGACCACACCCGGCGCGGAAAATCGTGGCGGCCCCGATCGGTGATGCCCTCCCCCCGGGAAGAGGAGCCGTGAAATACTGGGCCTTAGCCTAGATAAACTCGATGGAAATCTCTCCCGGAGACAGGGTCACCCCTTCGAGGCGGATGGTGCCATTTCCATGTTCGATGATGGTGTCACCATCCTCGACGTAGATCGTGGGCGTCGCCTGGATCGGGTCCAGAAACTGCAGGGTGTCCTGGCTCGGGTCAAAGTCGGTGATCACATCCTGACCGGCGTAGGTTGGATCTCCGACATTGGTCCGAAAGACAAAAACATCGGCGCCCGGACCACCCGATAATGTGTCATTGCCCGAACCGCCATTCAGGGTGTCCTTTCCGGGCCCGCCGATCAAGATATCGTCGCCGCCTTTGCCTGACAGCGAGTCATCGCCTTTGTATCCCCAGAACTTGTTATTCTTGCTGTCACCCGTAAAGCTGTCGTCCCCCCCAGAGCCTCGGATGTGTTCAACACCGGAAATGGTGGTAATCTCGATGTAGCTACTCCCTGTCTCAAGCGCGGTCACCGTTGATTCAATGGTAGAGTTTCCCAGGTCCACAACATACTCAAGGCTGTAATACTCACTGTAGAACTGATCGAAATCATCGTTTTCCAAGATCAGCAAATCACGACGCCCGGCACCGCCGATGATGCTGTCGTCTGACGCTTCCTGCCTTGCGGAACTGGCCGTCGCATCGGGCTCCAGAAGGGTCGAGGCGTTGAAAATAAACCGGTCATTCCCCTTGCCACCCTTGAGCACATCCTGCGCCGCGGTGGTTTCCATGATGTCGGTGCCGTTTGAGCCAATGACCTTGTGAACGCCACGCGTCATTTCCGACATGAAGTCCGAGAATGTCCCGTCGCCATAATTGTATGCTGGAAAGAACTCGGAGCCTTCATTTGTGACCGCGCCCGCCGCCGCGATCAGGTTTTCCAGGCGAAACCTGACACCGGTGATTGACGTCAAGGGTGCGGAAAAGCTGGAGTCGTAAATCTCGATCCCGGTGACTTTTCCGGTGACGGCCCCGGTCACGCTATCCCGTTGCAAGTTCCGGCCCAGAAATTTTACGAATACGTCGCCGCCGAAATTGTCGCCGCGTGTCACGCTCTGCTGGTCAAACGAAAATGTCCAACTGTTGCTAGAGCCGTTCAGAACATCCAGAATAACGCGCTGATAGCTGGAATTGATCGTACCATTACCAAGAACCTTCATACCGTTTTCCTTTAACAAACTGGCGCTAAAGGATGTGTCTAGATGGACAGATATTCCCCTAGCAGATCAACTTGAAACCAATGCTACGCCCGTGTGTTGCTCCAGGCAAGCCTGAGGCCTGCCATCCCGAACCCTGCACGGACATGCGGCCAAGGCAGAGAGAGCCACAGTCGCCACCTATCAGGGTGACTTCTCCATGGCATAGTTGTGCATGGAAACGCCCCGGCGCAGGAAATCGCGGCGGCCCTGATCGGTGAAGCCTTGCCGCAGGAAGAAGCGGCGGGCGGCTTCGCTGGCCTCGACGTAGAGGCGGGCAAGACCAAGCCTGCGGGCCTCTTGTTCCAGCGCGGCATAGAGCGCGGCGCCATTCCCCGTGCCCGCGTGATCCGGTGAAATGTAGAAACAGTCGATATGGCCGTCGGGCTCCAACTCGATAAAGCCCTGCGCCACATCCGCCTGATCCGCCGCGACCCAAGTGGTCCGACCATCGCGGGCGCGCTGTCGGATCACATCGGCGGGGGCTTCCTCCGGGCTCCAGGCGGTGCATTGCGCGGGTGTGTAGTCGCGGGCGCCGATGCCGTGCACGGCGGCATGAAAGATGCGGCCCCACTCAGCCGCATCGCGGTCCTCGAAGGGGCGGATGCGCATCGGGGGTGCCCCTCAGGTGGATTTGGTGAGGGCGAGAAAGACATCCTCCAGATCGGCCTCTTCCGTCTTCACATCGCGGATGGTGATCCCGGCGGCGCGCACGGCGGCAAGCACCTCTTCGGCGCTGGTTTGCTGGCTGTGATAGCGCAGAACCACGGCACCATCGCCGCGCAACTCGGCCTCGATCCCGGCCCCCTGCGGCAGATCCGTCACCGCAGAGGCCGGATGCACCACGATCGCGCGGGCATCCAAGCGACCCAGGAGATTGCTGGTCGAATCCCGTGCCACCACCTCACCCTGGTTGATGATGGCGATCTCGTCGCACATCTCCTCGGCCTCTTCGAGGTAATGGGTGGTCAGGATGATGGTCATGCCCTGCTGGTTCAGCTTGCGCACATTGTCCCACAGCATCTGGCGCAGCTCGATATCCACCCCGGCGGTGGGTTCATCCAGCACCAGGATATTGGGGCGATGCACCAGCGCCTTACCCAAGAGGAGCCGTCGCCGCATGCCGCCCGACAGGGTGCGGGCATAGGCCTCGGCCTTGTCCTTGAGCCCGATCATCGCCAGGATCTCGTCGCTGTAGCGTTCGGATTTCGGCACGCCGTAAAGGCCCGCCTGTACCTCCAGCGCGCCGCGCGGGGTGAAGAAGGGATCCAGGTTCAGCTCCTGCGGCATCACCCCGATCGAGGCGCGGCTCTGGCGCGGGTTCTCGTCCTGATCGAACCCCCAGATGGTCACCTTGCCGCTGGTTTTCACCACCAGCCCGGCCAGGATATTGATCAGCGTGGACTTGCCCGCGCCATTGGGACCCAAGAGGCCAAAGACCGACCCGCGCGGCACCGTCAGGTCGATGCCCTTCAGCGCATGTTTCTCGGGCTGGCCCTTCGACCCTTTGTAGGTTTTGCGCAGGCTTTCGATCCGGATCGCATCATCAGTCATCGCGGCTCTTGCTCCCTTGGCTCTCCTGTCGGATAAAGCCCCTAACCCATCAGCAAGAGGATCGCCAGCCGATGACCATCGAAGCGCCAGAAACCAAGATCGTTGCCAGCTACCGTGTCGCCTGTGACGGCGGCGAAGGCGCGTTGGGGCATCCGCGGGTCTACCTGCAGATCCCCGAGGATACCGGCTGGGTCGAATGCCCCTATTGCGACTGCAAGTACATCCACAAGGACTTCGAGGACAAGGCGGCCTGAACCGCCACCCCGATCCAAATGACAAAGGCGCCCCGGCAATCCGGCGGCGCCTTTGTTGTTCCTGGCCGTGATGTCCGGCCGGATGCGGGGTCAGAGGAGGTCGATATCCTCTTCCTCGGGCATCGGATCATCCTCTGCCGGGCTGTCCGTGCCGGGCTCAAGGCTCAGAGCTGCCATCAGGTCAGACCCGTCGGTCGCGTCAGATGCGAGCGACGACATCCCGTCCTCAATCGCCGCATCATAGGCCGCCAGCAGATCATCCGCGGTTTCAAAGCCGCCCTCAGGCGCATCAAGCCGGAACTCCTCCACAAGGGAGCCATCCTCGGCGGTCTGGTAGAAGACAACGGATTGCAACGCGCTCACATCGCCACCGACCTCTTCGGATGTAAAATAGGACAGGTAGTTCTCGAAGGTCGGTTCGGTGCCTTCGGGCAGGGCCAGATTACCATAAGGGTTCGGGTCGGGTTCTTCACCCAGGATATAGATCCCGCCCAAGGGATCGCCCGCGTCCGAGAACTCCTCACCGAAGAAGACCTTTTCGTAAACGGGATCTTCTTCCGGCTCCTCCGGCTCTTCGGGATCATCGGAAACCGCCTTGATCGACCCCGCATCGGTGGTGGTCGAGGTGGCGCGGATTCCAAAGACGTCGATCTCATCGAGGCTGTCGACATCCAGCGTCAGGGTGAGCGTATCGCCCGCCTCAAGGTAGGTTTCCTTGTCGGCGCCCTCAGGCCCAAGCCCCGGGTCGCTCAACTTTACGGCCTCGTCCCACTGGATCGTCTCACCGTCCAGCCGCGCTCCGTTCATGTTCAGGGGGCCGCCAAGAGATGCGCTTGATCCCGAGAAGTCATCATCGCCGAAATAGATCGCGTTCACATCCATGGCCCCATCGGACACGGAAATATCAGCGAATATCTGTCCGTTCTGTTCATAGAGGGTGACGGTGTAAGACAGCCCCTCGACCGAATATGTGAACGCCTTTGCATGATCAGGCATGGTGCCCCCCTTTACGCAGCAGAATATTGCAGGGGCGCCCCTCTGCAGCTTTCGCCCCGACACGGAATTGGGTGAATTTAGCACAAATTCACGACAAAAGGGGGGCGGATGTGCGCTCAAACGGAAACAGAGCGTTTACGCTTGGGAAAGGGTGAACCCGAAAGAGACAGGTTCAGGTCCGGATCGCACCATCAGTCATCGCGGCTCTTGCTCCCTTGGCTCTCCTGCCGGATAAAGCCCTAACCATCTGCAAGAGGATCGTCAGCCGATGACCATTGAAGCGCCAGAAACCAAGATCGTTGCCAGCTACCGTGTCGCCTGTGACGGCGGCGAAGGCGCGCTGGGGCATCCGCGGGTCTACCTGCAGATCCCCGAGGATAGCGGCTGGGTCGAATGCCCCTATTGCGACTGCAAGTACATCCACAAGGATTTCGACGGCAAGGCGGCCGAGTGATCTGCCACATCTGATCCAGGCACCTGATCCCGGCAAGGTTTGGCAGGGCTGAAAACGCAACCGGGAAGGCGGGCGGCAGCAATGGCACAGCTCTTGATCGTGTATCACTCGCGCACCGGCGGCAGCCGTCAGATGGCAGAGGCGGCCGCCAAGGCTGCGCGCGCTGAGATCTCCACCACGCTGAAGGCGGCGGAGGGGGCCGAGCCCGAGGATCTATTGGCCCATGATGGCTATATCTTCTGCGCGCCCGAGAACCTGGCGGCCTTGTCCGGGATGATGAAGGAATTCTTTGATCGCTGTTACTACCCGGTGCTGGGGCGGATCGAGGGGCGGCCCTATGCGCAGATGATCTGCGCAGGATCTGACGGCGCCAATGCCGCCCGGCAATGCGCGCGGATTGCCACAGGCTGGCGCCTGAAGGAGGTGCAGCCGCCGCTGATCATCTGCACCGATGCCCAGACGCCGGAGGCGATCCTGGCCCCCAAGGCGATCCCGCAGGAGGCGCTGGAGCGCTGTCAGGAGCTGGGCCTGGCGATGGGAGCGGGAATGAGCATGGGGGTGTTTTGACACCTGCCGCCCCCGCATGCGCCTAGCCCGCCTGGTTGCGGATGTGATCGCAGGCTGAGACTCTGCCCTAGAGATTTTCCCCTTGACGATCAGGGGGCGGCTCTGGCTCCCCTATGTCTGGCCGATCCTGCCTTGGTCCAATTGTGTCTGGCCCATGTGCAGCGGAGCGCCTTGGCGGATCCTGTTGCATGTCTGGTCGGCTTTTATCCATTTCACGGTGCCGCAGCTTTGCGCGCCAGGCCGGTTTCATCCGGTTTCATATTGTTTGGGAATGCTATTGTGACGGTGAAGGCGTTGACCAAGACCCAAGGAGAAGAAGACGCCCAGACTGCTTTGATTCAGGCGATCTACGAGGTTGCCATCGATCCCCATGTCTATGACCGAATGGTCGATCTCTGGGGGCGCCATCTGCTGCACACCCTGGGCGAGGATCTGCAAAGCCCGCAGGACCTGTCGCCCGAGGTGGCCGAGCACCTGCTGCGGGCCTTTGAAATCCTGGACCGGCTGGGACGAAAGGAGCAACCCGCGGCAGCGCCCTTGGACCTGCAGCCGTCAAAACGGGCCGAACTGCGGCTGTCGCAAGGCGGAAAGATCCTCGATGCCAGCCCGCTGGCGGTCGAAAACCTGGGGGCGACGGTCGGCCAATCGGTTTTTGATCTGGCCCTGTCACCGGAAAGCGCCACGCGCCTGAACCAGCAGCTTGGCAGCCCCGCCAGCAATGACATCTACGTCTTCTTCGCCAAGGGGGACAAACACCCGTTTCCGATGGTGCGGCAGATCCCTTCGGACGCGGCGGGTGCCTGTGATGTCATCCTGACCGCGCTGCACAATACATGGACGGAGGCCCATGATCAGACCCTGCGCCAGATGTTCGGACTGACGGTGGCCGAAACCCGTGTGGCGCGTGAGCTGCTGACCGGCGCCACCCTGCCAGAGATCGCCTCCGTCACCGGGCGGTCGGTCGATACGCTCAGGACCCAGCTCAAATCGATCCGCCGCAAGACCTATACCTCCAACCAGCAGCAGCTGGTGCGCATCATGACGGGGCTGGAGGCGCTGATCGCACCGGAGAGCAGCGCCTGCGAAAACACCGGTCGGACGGATCACGTCTTTCTTCTGCCGGATGGCCGCAAGATGGCCTATCGCTGCTTCGGCCCGGACCGGGGCCTGCCCTGCCTGTTCATCCACAACATGCTGAACGGACCGAATTTCCCCGCCGCCCTTGTGCGTGACATTCACCGGCTGGGGATCCGCCTGATCTGCCCCATTCGCCCCGGCTTTGGCAGCAGTGACCCTGATCCCGTCACCAAGGCCCACCCCAAGGAGGCGCCGGATCGCTTCTGCGCCGATGTGACGGCCTTTCTGAAGCACCTGGGCCATGCCCGTGTCGTGGCCGTCGGCCATATGTCCGGCGCGCTCTATGCCTACCGGCTGGCGCAGCTGCATCCCGATCTGGTTGCCGGTGTCTTCAACATCTCCGGCGCGGTGCCGATCACCGACATGCGCCAGATCCGCGCCATGCATTATCGCCAGCAGGTGATGGCCCTGACCGCCCGCTTCACGCCGCGCATGCTGCCCACCCTGCTGCGGGCGGGAATTTCCCAGATTGATTCCGGCGGGGTGGAGGCCTTCCTGAATGCGCTTTACCGCCGGGGAACCCCGGACCGGGCCATCGCGGAACGGGTGGAAAACCGCGACATGCTGTTCACCGGGTTTCGCCAGATCATCCAGCAGGGGCACCATAGCTTTGCCATCGATTCCTACCATGTGGTGCGCGACTGGTCGCGCTATTGCGACGGCCTGCAGCAGCCGGTGACGCTCATTCACGGGGCGACGGATCCGGTCGTCACCGAGGACAGCGTAGGGCAGTTCGCCGCCCGCATGGGGTTTGATGCAGAGATCCATTCGAATGTCGGCCAACTGGTGCTCTACCACAAAGGCCGTGAGGTTCTGCAGGGTCTCAAAGAGCTTGCGGGTAAAACGCTGGGATAATTCCCCGCCAATCCCAGCGTCAAAATCAGCGGCCTTACCCCATCCGGGGTATGACGGCGGAATGCGGCTTTGAATAACTCCTCGCAAGATTTGCGGAGTGCGTTATGAAAGATCTTATTTCGGTTTTGCAGGGCCATCCGGAAACGCTACAAGCAATTGGTGTATTTGGATTTTCCCTGTATATTACCGCCTTTACCCTGCTGCAGACCGGCAGGATCTGCGGCAATAGCGCTGCCTATACCTGTTTCGTGGTCGTGGCGGCCTCTTGCGTGTTGATCAGCCTGGTCAGCGCCTTCAACCTGGCCGCCTTTCTGATCCAGTCCAGCTATGTCTGCATCGGTCTTTTTGGTCTTGGGCGGCGTCTGCTGATCCACCGCATGAAGCAAGACCGCTACCGCTCGCCCCCGCTGAGACAGTCCTTCGCCGCCGCCATGCGCAAGTCACACTGAGCGATCCCGCGGCTCCGGCTCGCAGGGGCACTCTCCCACAAGGCACCTTGCTTCCTGCCCCTGCATCCTGCCCCGGCGGTCTTACCTCCTGCCGGGGCAGGCATTTCCCGCACCCCGCCCCAGGGACGGCGAAAGGACAATTGCCCTCCCCGGCCCGATCACCGATAACGGGGCCAAAGGGGAGTATCGGCCATGAGCGAGACGCAATTCGGCAAGGGATGCCATCTTCATCTGATTGATGGGTCTGCCTTCATCTTTCGCGCCTATCACGCGCTGCCACCGCTGACACGCAAGTCGGACGGTCTGCCGATCGGTGCCGTCGCGGGGTTCTGCAACATGCTGGTCAAATATATCGAGACCAGCACCGGCTCCGATGCACCCACCCATGTGGCGGTGATCTTCGATCACTCCGGCAAGAGCTTCCGCAACGATCTTTATGATCTATACAAGGCCAACCGTCCGCCCGCGCCGGAAGACCTGCGTCCGCAGTTCCCGCTGACCCGCGATGCCACCCGCGCCTTCAACATCGCCTGCAAGGAGATCGAGGGTTTCGAGGCCGATGACATCATCGCCACCCTTGCTCATCAGGCGCGCGATGCGGGCGGGCGCTGCACCATCATTTCCTCGGACAAGGACCTGATGCAGCTGGTCGGCGGCGGCGTCGAAATGCTGGATGCGATGAAGAACAAGCGCATCGACAGCGCCGGCGTGGTGGAAAAATTCGGCGTCGGCCCCGAGCGTGTCGTCGATGTGCAGGCCCTGGCCGGCGACAGCGTCGACAACGTGCCCGGCGCGCCGGGGATCGGGATCAAGACGGCGGCCCTGCTGATCAACGAATATGGCTCGCTCGAGGATCTTCTGGACCGCGCAGAAGAGATCAAACAGCCCAAGCGCCGCCAGACCCTGATCGAGATGCGCGACCAGATCGAACTGTCGAAAAAGCTGGTGCAGCTTGATTGCGACATGACCCTCGATTTCACGCTGGAAGACCTGGAACTGCGCGAGCCGGATCCCGATACGCTGCTGGATTTCCTGACGCAGATGGAGTTCCGCACCCTCAGCACCCGCATGGCCAAGCAGATGGGCCGCGAGGCGCCGGTGATCCCAGAGGTGAAAGCCCCCGCAGGCTCTCCGGTCGAGGACACCCCGGCAGAGGCGGTGCCCTTTGACGCCGAAAAATATGAATGCGTGCGCGATGCGGAAGCCCTGCAACAGTGGATCGACCGCATTCGCAATCGCGGCTGGGTCGCCTTTGATACCGAAACCACCGGGCTCAATGAAATGACCGCCGATCTGGTGGGTGTCTCCTTGAGCGTTGAGCCGGGCGAGGCCTGCTATATCCCGCTCACCCACAAGGCGGAGGCGAGCAAGGATGATCTCTTCGGCTCTGACGCCCTGGCCGAGGGGCAGATGGATTTCGACACCGCCCTGTCGATGCTGAAGCCGGTGCTGGAGGATCCTGCGATCCTGAAGATCGGCCAGAACATGAAATACGACGCCAAGATCATGGTGCGCCAGCGCGGGTCTGGCTTTGAAGATGGCATCGTGGTCGCGCCCTATGACGACACCATGCTGCTGTCCTATTCCCTTCATGGCGGTGAGCACGGTCACGGCATGGACACGCTGTCCGAACGCTACCTCGATCACACGCCGATCCCGATCAAATCGCTGCTGGGCACCGGCAAATCCGCCATCACATTCGACCGGGTGCCGGTTGCGGACGCGGTGCCCTATGCGGCCGAGGATGCCGATATCACCCTGCGCCTGTGGAAGCTGTTCAAACCGCAGCTGCACCGCGAGAAGGTCACCACCGTCTATGAAACGCTGGAACGCCCGCTGTCACCGGTTCTGGCCCGGATGGAGCGTCAGGGCATCAAGGTGGACCGCGACACGCTCAGCCGCATGTCCAACGCCTTTGCCCAGAAGATGGCAGCCCTTGAGGATGAGATCCACACACTTGCGGGCGAAAGCTTCAACGTCGGCAGCCCGAAACAGCTGGGCGAGATCCTGTTCGACAAGATGGCACTGCCAGGCGGCAAGAAGGGCAAGACCGGCGCCTATGCCACCGGCGCCGATATCCTGGAAGAGCTGGCAACCGAACACGAGTTGCCCGCCCGCGTGCTGGACTGGCGGCAGCTGTCAAAGCTGAAGTCCACCTATACCGACGCCCTGCAGGATCACATCAACCCCGAAACGGGGCGGGTGCATACTTCCTATGTGCAGACCGGCGCCAACACCGGGCGGCTGGCTTCGGCCGATCCGAACCTGCAGAATATCCCGGTGCGATCCGAAGAAGGTCGCCGCATCCGCGAGGCCTTTGTGGCGGAGGAGGGCAACAAGCTCCTGTCGCTCGACTACAGCCAGATCGAGCTGCGCATCCTGGCCCATGTGGCCGATATCGGCACCCTGAAACAGGCCTTTGCCGATGGGCTGGATATTCACGCCATGACCGCGTCTGAGGTGTTCGACGTACCGCTGGATGAGATGACGCCGGACATTCGCCGCAAGGCCAAGGCGATCAACTTCGGTGTGATCTACGGCATCTCGGGCTTTGGTCTGGCGCGCAACCTGCGCATCCCGCGGGCAGAGGCGCAGGGCTTTATCGACCGATACTTCGAACGCTTCCCCGGCATCCGCAAATATATGGACAGCACCGTGGAATTCGCCAAGGAACACGGCCATGTGCAGACCCTGTTCGGGCGCAAGATCCACACGCCCGAGATCAACGCCAAGGGGCCGCGCGCGGGATTTGCCAAACGGGCGGCGATCAACGCGCCCATCCAAGGCACCGCCGCCGATGTGATCCGCCGCGCCATGATCCGTATGCCCGATGCCATCGCCCACCTGCCCGCCAAGATGCTGCTGCAGGTGCATGACGAACTGATTTTTGAGGTGCCCGAGGCAGCGGTCGGGGAAACCATCGAAACCGCCCGCCGGGTGATGGAAGGCGCTGCCGATCCGGCGGTGCATCTGGATGTCAAACTGACCGTGGATGCAGGGCAGGGGGATAACTGGGCCGAGGCGCACTGACCCCTTCCGAAAAGGCCGACGCACCGGTTCAGCAATTGGTCATTATCTCGGTTGTTTCGGTTTCCATGCGGTTTGGGCTGTCAGCCGTGTTGCCAGAATGGCGACCGGCTTCTAACCTGAGCCCGGCTTCCGGTGGGCGGGGCATTTCAGGTGAGGATGTGCATTGGACCGGCTTGGGCGTTACTTTCTGGACCGGCCCTCGTGGCTGATCGTGCTGGTGACCGTGGCGCTGGTGGCCTTGCCGCTGGCGGTCTGGCTGGATCTGCGGGCGCTGTCGGATGAAACCCTGCGGCGCCAGGCGACAAGCCTCAACGGTATCGTTTCCTCGGTGCGCTCTTACTATGCACGCAATGTGGTGCAGCGGGTGGTGACCTCCGATGTCGAAACCCAGGCCCTGCACAACTACCTGGATGTGGAAGGCGCCATTCCGATCCCCGCCACCCTGTCCTTGGAACTGGGAGAGGCGATTGGCGAAGCCGAGGGCGATGTGCGCTACCGCTTTGTCTCGGACTACAGTTTTGCCGATCGCCCGCCGCATGTCCTGAGCCCGTTTGAACGATCCGCGCTGGAGCAGTTCCGCTCCAACCCGGACGGAGAGCCCTTCCTGGTCCATTCCACCGGCAATATCCGCAATCGCGAGATCACCCTGGCCACGCCGGTGGTGATGGCGGGCGCCTGCGTGGAATGCCACAACGCCCATCCCAAAAGCCCGAAACAGGACTGGAAGGTGGGCGATGTGCGCGCCGTGCAGACCGTCACCGTGCGCCAGCCGGTGGCGCTCAATCTCTGGTCCTTCAAGTGGCTCTTGCTCTATTTCGCGGTTGCCGGCTCCATCGGCCTGCTGTTTGCCATGGTACAATTCCGCCTTGCGGGGCGGTTCAGCCGCATGAATGCGGAACTGGCGGCCAACAACGCCTTTCTGGCGGATATCTCGCTGAAGATCTCCAAGTACCTGTCGCCGCAGGTCTATAAATCGATCTTCTCGGGCGAAAAGGATGCGTCGATCTCGACCGAGCGCAAGAAGCTGACGGTGTTCTTTTCGGATATCAAGGATTTCACCGCCACCACCGAGCAGATGCAGCCCGAGGAGCTGACAGCGCTTCTGAACCAGTATTTCTCGGAGATGGCCAAGATTGCCGAGGCGCATGGTGCCACCATCGACAAGTTCATCGGCGATGCCATCGTCGCCTTCTTTGGCGATCCCGAAACCCGCGGCGCGCGCGAGGATGCCCGGGCCTGCGTGAAGATGGCGCTGGCCATGCAGCGGCGACTGGCAGAGCTGGAAGCGGACTGGAGCCGCCAGGGGCTGGAACACCCCTTCAAGGCGCGCATGGGGATCAATACCGGCTATTGCAACGTGGGCAACTTCGGTTCGGAAGAGCGGATGGATTACACCATCATCGGCGCCGAGGCGAACCTGGCGGCGCGGCTGGAAAACATCGCAGAGCCGGGCGGCATCGTGATGAGCTACGAGACCTACGCCCATGTGCGCGATATCGTCGAGGCCACACCCGGCGAGCCGGTGCAGATGAAGGGGATCGCCCGCAGCATCGTGCCCTATCACATCAAGAGCGTGACGCCCGATCCGGTTGCTGCCCCCGTCGCTGCGGTGGAAGAGGGCGATACGCTGACCCTGGATCTGAAGGCACTGGATGAGGCAACGCGGGACATCCTGCGCTGCGCCGTTCACGAGGCGCTGCGCAAGGCGCTGGATGGAAAGACAGCGGGCTGAAGCTCCTACGCCATTTTTTGAAATCAACGCCCGGAAACCGGCGGCACCAGCTAGCGCGCTGGGCTAGGGTGGCCCCATGATGTTCGACCTGCCTGATTCCAAAACCCTCTATGCGGCGCTCTTGGCGCGCGATGAGGCTTACGAGGGGCGCGCCTATGTGGGGGTGAGCTCGACCGGGATCTTCTGCCGCCTGACCTGCCCCGCGCGCAAACCGAAGTTCGAGAACTGCCACTTCTTTGCCACGCCCGGCGCCTGTATCGAGGCGGGCTTTCGCGCCTGCAAACGCTGCACGCCCCTGGCGGCGGCCGCCAGGGAGGACCCCATGGTGCAGCGTCTGCTTACGGCGCTGGACAAGCGGCCCGCTTATCGCTGGGGAGAGGCGGATCTGGTGGCCATGGGGCTGGACCCGTCTACGGTGCGGCGCAGTTTCCGGCGCCACTTCGGCATGACCTTTCTCGACATGGCCCGGCAGCGGCGCCTGCGCGAGGGTTTCACCACGCTGAAGGCGGGCGAGCCGGTGATTGCCGCGCAGATCGAGGCGGGGTTTGACTCTCCGTCTGCGTTTCGTGCGGCCTTTGCCCGTCTGACCGGGCTGGCGCCGGGGAGTTTCCGCTCGGATGCGCTCTTGCTGGCCGATTGGATCGACACGCCATTGGGAGCGATGATCGCGGTCAGCTGTGCACATCGGCTGCACCTTCTGGAGTTTGCCGACCGCAAGGCCCTGCCGCGGGAAATGGCGCGGCTGCAGGCCTCGCAGCCCGGCGGCATCGGCTTTGGCCGCCCCGCGCCCACCGATCAGGTGGCCGAGGAGTTGCGGCTCTATTTCAGCGGAAAAAGCGCCCACTTCAAAACCCCGCTGGCGCTGCATGGCACGGCGTTTCAACGCGCGGTCTGGACCTATCTGCAGGGCATTCCCGCCGGAGAGACCCGCAGCTATTCGCAGATCGCAACAGATCTGGGGCGTCCTTCCGCGACCCGCGCGGTGGCGCGGGCCAATGGGGCGAACCAATTGGCCGTGGTGGTGCCCTGTCACCGGGTTCTGTCGGCGGATGGCAGCCTCACGGGGTATGGCGGCGGCCTATGGCGCAAGCAACGCCTGATCGAGATCGAGGCCCAACTGGCGCGCAGCAGGGGCACGGCGGCCTGAGCGGGCGTTCAGGCGGTTTCCACGCAGTGGCGGCGGAAGGCCCGTTTCAGCATGTCGAGTTCCGCGCGCAACAGGTCCACCTCGGTGCGCAGGTCCTCGGCCTCCACATCGCCGCCGATCAGGGTGAAATGGGCCAGCTTTTCGTCCTCGGCTGCGGTCGCGATCACGAAACTATGCACCCCGTCGGCGATGGCCTCCTGCGGGACGGGGATGGTCAGCTCCCATTCGCCAGCGGTCTGCGCCGTAGCAAGGCTGATTCCTTCGACAGGCTGGTCGAGGTAGAGCACCTTGATGTCTGGCGCCGTGTCGGCGCCGGTCACGCGGCCTTCCCAGGTGCCATTGCGAAACCGGATTTTGGTGACGGTCAGATCGCTCATGTCACGTTTCCTAAAGGTTGGCGCGGCGGTGGCGCGCAAAGGTCAGATCCCGCAGGATCACCTGGTTCATTTCAGGGGCTTCGAAAATCAGATCAAGCCAGGCGGACTGGATGCGCTTTTCGTTGAGATTGGAGTAGGCCAGATCGAATTCCACCGCCACGCGGCGTTCGCCCAAGGGCAGCTCGCGCACGATCTGTTCGGTGTTGGGGCCGTGGCTGATGTTCAGCCGGGCAAAGATCTCCAGCGGTTTTTCGGTTTCCACGATGGTGTCAAAGCGGATCAGGTGCTGGCGAGTCAGGCCATGGACCGCCTCCTGCGGCAGGGCAATCACCAGCGACAGGAAAGAGCCGTCGAAGTTGAACACATCCATGCGCAGCCCGAAGGGGGCAAGATCCTCTTCCCGGCTGTTGCGCAGCTGGCGCAGAGTCAGTTCCGAATAGGCGCAGTCGTGGAACATCTGCACCTCTTCACCCAGCTTGGCCTTGGAGGGCACCGAGGATCGCCCCGGCACCGGCAGCGGGCCGCGCCAGGCTTCCGGGCGCCAGGACCAATCGGTGCCATGGGGCGTCGGAAAGGTATTGGCTCCGATATGCGGCAGTGCCAGCCGACCGTCGGCGACATGGATGAGCTGGTCCAGGTGCGTTTTCAACTGCCGCGCCTCGCCGCGGGTGTTGCGCAATGCCGACAGCGTCGCGGTCGGCGCCTCTGCGGCGGCGCGACGCCAGTGGCGCAGGGATCTGCGGTGCAGCAGTTTGTCCAGGATCCTGCTCATATCTCGTCTTCTGACCGTTCGTGTCGTGCCGGTTTCACCGGTTTACTTCGGGGCGATCAAAAAAGAGCTCGGCCCAAAGCGGCAATCCTCTGCAATCTAGCCTTTGAACGTCAGTCAAATAAACCTGCAATCCGCTTGGCAAGGGAGAGTTTTTTTCCCGGTGCGGTTTGATCCGCCGTCGTTGCGCCGGTCTTCGATGTCGGGCGCGCCAGCGGACGCAAGGCGCCACCAGCCGTGCGTCGGGGTGCGCCTAGGGTCGCAGGCGTGGCCGCGGGTTTGGGGGCTGTCGCCTGTTTGACAGTTGTCGGCGCAGAGGCGGCACGGGTCAGCCGTGTCATCTGCTCCAGCACCTCGGCGCCGCGAGGGCCCAGAAGGGGGCTGTCCTCCGGCGCGTAGAGCGCCAGCAGGATCACGTGATCCTCCAGCAGAAAGGCGCCGCGCCAATGTTGCGAGCTGGCGCCCTTGGCGCCATGGCCTGCCATATCCAGCTTGACCAGCGGCAGCGCCCCGTCCTCGCGCTGGTCCAGAACTTGGGCGCCGGGCACGCTTGCGGCCAGATCCGATAGCTTAGGGGCTGGAACGCCTGCGGGTGCCGCTCCCAAGGTGGCGGTGATGATGGCGCCGCCGCCAAGGGAGGAGAACAGATTGCCCCCGCCCAGCCGGTCGCAGCGGGGCAGCAGCGCAAAGCCATTGGCGGCGTCGCGTCTGAGCATTTTCTTGTCAAAGCAATAGCCCCGTGGCGCTGCCAGGGTGATTTCGGCGCCATTCATGCGGGCTTCGGTCGGTTTTGCGCCAGTGCCGGGGTTGCCCGCAGCGGCAAAGGAGAAGCCGCCCTGCGGCAGGTCCGAACAGGCAGAGACAAGGAGGGACATAAGCAGGCAGGAGGCCGCCATGGCATAGGCGCGGCCCGGGCGTCGGCTTCGCTTGCCTGCCCATGTTTGGTCAAGGGCCCTGGCCCCTATGGTCGCTCTGTTGCCCAGCTGTGCTGCTCCCCCGGCGTCAGACTTTTTCGCGCGCCCCAACAGGAATAAGTGCCCGAGCCGTTCAGGACAAGAATTAAGACGGCCTTTTGCCCCGTGACCCTGCGCCCTGTGACCCCGCGCATTGGTGCCGCGAAATACAGGGGGGGATCGAAAGCGATGTCAACGCCGCCCTGCGCCTGCTAGAGACGATGGCAGGCCATCTGGCCCATGCCGAGGGCAGGAGGCTGTCGATGGCACAGCAAGGAGCCCGGGGGTGCAGCCGGACCCCGAACGGGACCGGGACAAGACGGAGGATCGAGGTCCGCATGCAGGGACGACAGGATTACACAGCCCATGAAGCCCTGGTGCGCGCGGCACGGGCAAAGCCCGAGCTGTGGCGGTTGGGGCTTGGCTTGATTCTGATCTACCTGGTGGGGTTTGCCCTGTCTTCCCTCACGCTGCCGCTGCTGGCGACGCTGTTTCCCGGCGATTGGATCGAGGGGCTGCAGAGTGGCACAACACCGGGGGCGATGCTAGTGCTTCTGGGGGGCTTTGCCTTCATGACCTTTGGCGTGGCGCTGACAGCGCGCGTGTTGCAGGACCGCTCCTTCTGGTCGGTCATCGGCCATCCGCGCCCCCTGATCCACCAATTCCTGCGGGTGAGCCTGTACCTGATCGCGCTGGGCATCACCCTGTCGCTGCTGCCGCCCTATGATATGGGGGCGCCGCTGACGCCCAACCTGTCCTTCGGGCTTTGGCTGTCGCTGCTGCCCTTTTCCCTGTTGGTGGTGCTGATTCAGACCAGCGCCGAGGAGATCGTCTTTCGCGGCTATATCCAGCAGGGTCTGGCGGCCCGGTTCAAAAACCCTCTGGTCTGGCTCTTGGCGCCCTCGGCCCTGTTTGCGCTGGGCCACTACCTGCCGAATGAGGCCGGAGAAAACGCCGTACTGATCGCGCTTTGGGCCGGGGTCTTTGGCCTGTTGATGGCGGATCTGACAGCGCGCTCGGGCACGCTGGGGCCTGCGATCGCGGTGCATTTCTTCAACAATGTCACGGCGCTCTTGCTGTTTGCCTCACCCACCAGCCTCTATGGGCTGTCGCTCTACCTGATGCCCTACGAGATGTCGGATGCACAGGCCCTGCGTCCCTGGCTCGCGGTGGACTTTGCGCTGATGCTGGTCACCTGGCTGGCGGCGCGCCTTGCGATACGCCGCTGATTGCAATTGATCGCGATGGGGCTTATCTGAGGGGCCAAACAGCCCCTACAGAGGCATGATATGAACTGGATCACCAACTACGTCCGCCCGCGGATCAACTCGATCTTCTCGCGCCGTGAAGTCCCGGAGAACCTGTGGACCAAATGCGACGAGTGCGGCACCATGCTGTTTCACCGCGAGTTGAAGGACAATCTGAACGTCTGCACCAACTGCGGCCATCACATGCACATCACGCCGCGCGATCGGTTCAATGCCCTGTTCGACGGCGGCATCTTCACCGAGATTGCGGTGCCGGAACCTTTGGCCGACCCGCTGAAGTTCCGCGACCAGAAGAAATATCCCGACCGCATGAAGGCGGCGCAGAAGAAAACCGGCGAAAAAGAAGCCATGCTGGTTGCTGCCGGTGAAATGGGCCGCACGCCCATCGTTGCCGTCGGGCAGGATTTCTCCTTCATGGGGGGCTCCATGGGGATGTATGTGGGCAATGCGATCATCGCCGCCGCCGAAGAGGCGGTGAAACTGAAACGCCCGCTGATCCTGTTCTCGGCTGCCGGCGGCGCGCGCATGCAGGAAGGCATCCTGTCGCTGATGCAGATGCCGCGCACCACCGTGGCGGTGCAGATGCTGAAAGAGGCCGGCCTTCCCTATATCGTGGTTCTGACCCATCCCACCACCGGGGGTGTGACCGCTTCTTACGCGATGCTGGGGGATGTGCAGATCTCGGAACCCAATGCGCTGATCTGCTTTGCCGGTCCCCGCGTGATCGAACAGACCATCCGCGAGAAGCTGCCCGACGGTTTCCAGCGCGCCGAATACCTGCTGGATCATGGCATGCTGGACCGGGTGACCCCGCGCACCGAGCTGCGCGAGGAGCTGATCACCATCCTGCGCATGCTGATGGGCCTGCCGCCGCAGGTGGTGGGCGATCTGCCCGCGCCTTCGGAGACGGCGGAGATTGCGCCGCCCAAGGTCGAAAAGAGCGGCAAACCTGCCGCGGATGCAGGGGCGAAAGCCAAGTAAGTCTTGCACAACAAGATGTGCTCGCGCCGACAGCGGCGCTGCGCCCGTCTGCCAGATCCGGCGGGCGGGCTTTTTCAAAAGATCCTGTTCGGGAGCCTCCCATGACCAAAGCGCGTTCCGATGCCATCCTTGACCGCATGATGGCGCTGCATCCCAAGATCATCGATCTGACGCTGGATCGGGTCTGGCGGCTGCTCGCGGCGCTGGACGATCCGCAGGACCGCCTGCCGCCGGTCATTCATATCGCGGGCACCAATGGCAAGGGATCGACCCAGGCGATGATCCGGGCCGGGCTCGAAGGGGCGGGGAAGGCGGTGCATGCCTATACCTCGCCGCATCTGGCGCGGTTTCATGAACGCATCCGCCTGGCCGGGGAGCTGATCTCTGAGGATCATCTGACCGAGGTGCTGGACGAGTGCTATGCCAGGAATGGCGGCGTTAATATCACCTATTTCGAGATCACCACCTGTGCCGCATTGCTGGCCTTTGCCCGCACGCCTGCGGATTTCACGCTGCTGGAAGTCGGGCTTGGCGGGCGGCTGGACGCCACCAACGTGATCGCCAAACCCGCCCTTTCGGTGATCACTCCGGTGTCGATCGACCACGAACAGTTTCTCGGCAATACCCTGGCAAAGATCGCAGGCGAAAAGGCCGGGATCATCAAGCGCGGCGTGCCTGTCGTTGTCGGCCCGCAGGAGGATGAGGCGATGGAGGTGATCGAAGCTGTCGCCGCCCGCCATGGCGCGCCGCTGATTGCCCATGGCCAGCACTGGCACGTCTACGAGGAACGCGGGCGGCTGATCTTCCAGGATGAAACCGGCCTTCTGGACCTGCCGATGCCCGCGCTGATCGGCGCCCATCAGGTGCAGAACGCAGGCGCCGCTCTGGCCGCCCTGCGTCACCTGGGGATGGATGAGGCAGCCTGCGAGGCGGCGATGACACGGGCGCAGTGGCCCGCCCGGATGCAGCGGCTGAAGACCGGTCCGCTGGTGGAGGCTGCTGCGGGCGCCGAACTGTGGCTCGATGGCGGGCACAACGCGGCGGCAGGGGTGGCTCTGGCAGAGGTGCTGAAGGGGCTGCCAAAGCGGCCGACGCATCTCATTTGCGGGATGCTGAACACCAAGGATGTGAGGGGCTATATGGCGCCGCTGGCGCCCCATGTGGAGAGCCTGACGGCCATCTCGATCCCCGGCGAGGCGGCGACGCTGAGCGCCGAAGAGACAGAAGCTGCTGCGAAATCCGTGGGTGTCAACGCCAGCCGTGCCGAAGATGCCCTGTCGGCGCTGGAGGCGATCGTTGCCGAAGATGCGAGCGCACGGGTGCTGATCTGCGGTTCGCTCTATCTTGCGGGCAATATCCTGCGCGAGAACGGTTGAACGACACGGGCAGGGCGGGGCGCTCCCGCCCGTCTTCGATCTTGCGATCTCATCCCGTTGGGCCGAGCGCCGCTGACGCGGCGCGGGCTGTTTTCAGCCGTCCTGGCCCCAGTCCTTGTCCTGCATCTCGCGCAGGCGGCTTGCCGTGCGTTCAAATTCGAATGCGCCGTCACCTTCGACGTAGAGGAATTCCGGTTCCGCCGCCGCGGTGCAGATCAGTCGCACCTGTGCTTCGTACAATGCATCGATCAGGGTGACGAAGCGCTTCGCCTCGTTGAAGTTGCTGCGCGACAGGCGGGGGATGTCCTCAAGCACCAGCACCTTCACCTCTTCGGCGATGGCGAGGTAATCACCCGGCCCCAGCATCTTGCCGCACAAGTCATAGAAGGTGGCCCGTGCCACCCCGTTGCGGAAGCCCGGCAGCACCACCTCGCGACCCTTCACTTCCAGCGTCAGCGGCTGGGCATCGCCGCCCGAAAGATCCTCCCAGATGGCCCGTATCTGGGCGCGGGAGTCGGCATTCACCGGCGAGAAATAGACCGGCGACCCCTTGAGACGGTCCTGCCGGTAATCCACCGGGCTGACCATCTCCCAGACCTGCATCTTCTCCTTGATCAGGTCGATGAAGGGCAGGAACAGCTGGCGGTTGAGACCGTTCTTGTAAAGATCATCCGGCACCCGGTTCGAGGTGGTGACCACGGTGACGCCCGCCTCGAACAGCGCCTCGAACAGGCGACCCACGATCATCGCATCGGTGATGTCGGTGATCTGCATCTCGTCAAAGGCGAGAAGGCGCACCGACTCGGCGACCTCCTTTGCCACCGGCGCCAGGGTATCCTGCACACCGCTTTGACGCGCCTCGTGCATCTTGGCGTGGATCTCCTGCATGAAGGCATGGAAGTGCACCCGCCGCGCGGGGATATCACCAAGGCTATCGACAAAGAGATCCATCAGCATGGATTTACCACGCCCAACCCCGCCCCAGAGGTAGAGCCCCTTGACCTCTTCGCGCGTGGCCTTGCGGAACAGGCCGCGTTTCACCGGCGGCGCCATCAGCCCCTGGGCAATACGGTCAAATTCCGGCAATACCGCCTGCTGCGCCGGATCCGGGCGGATCTGGCCTGTCTCGCTGCGGGTCTGATAGAGCGCGGTTACCTGGGTCATGGCGTCAGCCATAGCGCGCAGTGCAGAGGATGGGAAGGCGCAGCATTGTTTTCCAATCGCGAGTGACCGGGTTCATGCCGACAAATGGCAGAGCAAAAGGTGGATCGGCGTGATGCGAAGACGCCATGGGAGCTTTCGGTGGCTTTGTCGTAGCGGGGTGCAACATGGCCCAGGCTGGGGGCGCGCGAGGCCGGTGCCAAAGCAAACCACCCCACGTCAATTTGCCTCATGGCATCACGTTGACCGATTTTGGCAAACCTGTAATGAACACCCCGAACATAAGACGATGGACCGCGCGTGAAACGCAGACTGCTTCATAAATTGGGTTTGCTGTTTCCGGCGCTTACATGGCTGTTCATCCAGTTTTCCATGACTGGGATGATGATCGGCACCTCTGCTGACGCGATGCAGATTACAATCTGCTCAGCTGACGGTCTTCAGCAAATCAGCGTCAACCCCGAGACCGGTGAGCCGGTCGAACCTGCGGTGGGCGGGGAGGGGTGCGAATGGTGCCAGTCCTTTGGCTCGGTCACCGATTGCGCGGATCGCGGCGAGGTGAGGTGGATCGCAATAGCCAGATCCTTTCAGCAAAAGCTGGTTCTGGCCCCACCGCCACACAAGCCGCTGCGCTTCGTGGCGGATTACGACAGCAGGGCACCCCCCTTCGTTTGAGCTTTCACACCTTCAAGGAAAACCCGGACCGCCATTGTGGCGGGGTCCGGAGCGTTTTGTGAACTCAAAGGAAAACCTATGTTCAAAGCACTTGTCCGCGGCGCCGCCGCAGCCGTTCTTGCGGCCTCCCTTGCCATGCCTGCCTGGGCTGGCAACATCACCCTGACCGATACCATGGGCCGGACCGTCGAGGTGCCCGAAGACCCGCAGCGGATTCTGCTGGGCTTCTACTTCGAAGACTTCATGGCCGTTGCTGGCCCTGAGGGCTATGACCGTGTTGTCGCCATTTCCAAGGACACCTGGGAAGGCTGGCGAAACCTGCAATGGCAGACCTATACGGCGGCGATTCCGCGTCTGACGGAACTGGCAGACGTCGGGGAGGTCGATTCCGGCACCTTCTCCCTGGAAGCCGCAGTCGCGGCACAGCCCGATGTCGCGGTTCTGGCCGCATGGCAGTTCAAGGCGCTGGGCGATGTTGCCGACCGTCTGCAAGACGCAGGGGTGCCGATCGTGGTGCTCGATTACAATGCGCAGACCGTCGACATGCATGTGAAATCGACCGAGATTCTGGGGCAGCTCATGGGAGCGGAAGACCGCGCCAAGGCACTGGCTGACGAATATGCGGCTGCGGTGGCCGAGGTCGAGGCCCGCTTGGCCGGGCTGCCCGAGGGCGCGCGTCCCAAGGTCTATGTGGAACTGGCGCGCAAGGGCAAGGACACGGTCGACAACTCCTACTCCGGCACGCAATGGGGCAGCGTGATCGACCAGTTGCAGGCGAAGAATATCGCCAATGGTCAAATCAGCAACTGGGGCAAGCTGAGCCCGGAATATGTCCTGGCGCAGAACCCTCAGGTGATCCTGCTGGCCGGCTCTGGCTGGGCGGGGCGTGACGAGGCCGTGATCATGGGGCCGGGTGTCGATAGCGCCCTGACCCATGCACGCATGCAGGCCTATATGGCGCGTCCGGGTTGGGCGGATCTGGATGCGGTCAAGGGCGGCCGGGTCTTCGGCATCTATCATGGCGGCAACCGCACGCTCTATGACTATGCGTTCCTGCAGTTCCTCGCCAAGGCCATGTATCCCGAGCATTTTGCGGATCTGGATCCGCAAGCGGCCTTGGACAGGTTCTTTGCCACCTACATGCCGGTCGCCTTCAAGGGCACCTACATAACCCAACTGCCGGGCGGAGAGGGATAATGACTGCCTCGCGCGAGGCAGGGTCTCCGCAAAGCCCGGGGGCGGTGCAAACCGCCCCCGATGGCGCCCGGCTGGCTGTGTATCGCAGCGGGGCGCTGCGGCGCCTGGCCCGACTGGCCGCTGCCGCTGCCGTTCTGGCGGCCCTGATGGTGGCCGACATTCTGACCGGGCCTGCAATGCTGGGCCTCGGGGACGTTCTGAGGGGGCTTTTTGTCCCGGCCCATGCCGACAATATGACCCTGATCATCGTCCGGGATATTCGCCTGCCCAGCACGCTGATGGCGACGCTGGTGGGCATGTCTCTTGGGGTGGCGGGGGTGCATATGCAGACCATCCTCGGCAATCCGCTGGCCAGCCCCTATACGCTTGGGTTTTCCGCGGCGGCAGGGTTTGGCGCGGCTCTGGCTATTCTGACAGGATTCAGCCTGCCCTTTCTGCCGTGGCTTACCGTTCCGTTGTCCGCCTTTGTGATGTGCGTTCTTGCCGCCGCCCTTGTCTTTGCCTTTTCAAACATCCGCGGAATGCGCCCCGAGATCATGGTGCTGGCGGGCATTGCCACACTGTTTATGTTCCAATCGGCGCAATCCCTGGTCCAGTACCTGGCTGCGCCCGAAGTGCTTCAGGCCATCGTGTTCTGGCTGTTCGGCTCCCTGCTCAAGGCCAGCTGGAACAATGTGCCGATTGTCGCCGTGGTCTTTGCCCTGACCAGCCTCGCGGTGTTGCCCCACCTCTGGCAGCTGACGGCCCTGCGGTTGGGCGATGCGCGCGCCGCGGCCATCGGAGTGGATGTGCGGCGGCTGCGGGTGAAGATGTTCGCACTGGTGGCTTTGCTGACGGCGGCTGCCGTCGCCTTTGTCGGCACGATCGGATTTGTCGGTCTGGTGGCGCCGCATATCGCCCGCATGCTTGTGGGGGAGGACCAGCGGGTGCTTTTGCCCATGGCGGCGCTGATGGGGGCGATCACCATGGCCGGATCTTCCGTCCTGTCCAAACTGGTTTCGCCCGGCGGCGTGATCCCGATCGGGATCGTTACCGCCCTGATCGGCGTGCCGTTCCTGTTCTTTCTGATCCTGCGCGGGCAAAGGAGGCATTGGTGAGCTTTCAGATCCAGGACCTGAGCGTTTCTTATGGTAAAACAGCGATCATCCGCGCGCTCGATGATCACTGGCCGAAAGGGCAGCTGACCGCCCTGATCGGCTGCAATGGCGCAGGTAAATCAACCCTGCTGCGCGCCCTGGCCGGTCTGTCCCCGATGCAGGGGCGCCTGTTCTTTTCGGGGCGCCCCCTTTCACCCGAGGATCAGCGCCGACAGGTTGCCTACATGCCGCAGGACACAAGCGCTCAGTCCTCTTTGACGGTGCTGGAGGTTGTGCTTCTGGGGCGGCTGGGGAACCTTGGTCTGCGGCTGCCCTCCGGTATGGCCGATGCGGCGATGACGGCGCTGGATACCTTCGGGCTGACCCAGCTGCATGACCGCCAGTTGGATGAGATCAGCGGCGGGCAGCGTCAGCTGGTGTTCCTGACGCAGGCCCTGTTTCGGCGTCCCAAGGTGCTGTTGTTGGACGAACCCACTGCTGCGCTTGACCTGCGCCATCAATTGCTGGTGCTTGAACGGCTGCGCCAGATCGCAAGCCAGAACGGAACCGTCATCGGCCTGGCCATGCACGACCTGAACATGGCTGCGCAATATGCCGATCGCTTCATTGGCCTGAGCGGCGGAGAGAAGATCGCCTCTGGCGCCGCGACGGATGTGCTGACCTCGGACAACCTGCGCAGGATGTATGGAATTGAAGCCAGGGTGACCCGGGACACCGCAGACAACGTACAGGTGCTGCCTTTGCGGGCTGTCTAGCAACTGTATTTTTCAGGCGGCCTGAAAAATACAGTTGCTAGGATCAACGGATCCCGAGACCAGGGATCAGTCCTGGAATACGGCCAGGCCCAGCCATTCAGCGACGAGCGCGGGCGTTTCTTCGCCCTCGATTTCGATTGTCAGAATATTGGTCCGCAGGAGTTCCCGCTCGTTTCGGGCTTTGATCTCTTTCAGGACAAATCGCCCACGGACCCGTGATCCGGCTTTGACCGGGTTCAGAAACCGCAGCTTGTTCAGCCCGTAGTTGACGCTCATCACCTGCCCTTCGAGCGTTTCAAAGCAGTCGTAGGCAAAACGGCTGGCAAGCGAGAGGGTCAGAAAGCCATGGGCGATGGTGGTGCCGAACGGCGATTCTGCGGCTGCGCGCTCCGGGTCGGTGTGAATCCATTGTTGATCATGCGTCGCATCGGCGAAGCTGTCGATCATGGCTTGATCCACGGTAATCCAGTTGGATACGCCGACTTCACGGCCAATCTGGGCTTCGGCGTTTGCCAGGGCGTTTTGCAGGGCGGTCATTCAAGGGCCTCCTTGTATCTGAATGCGAAACGGTCGGGCCGATCCAACTGGTCGAGATCGCCAATGATCTGGATGTCGCAAATGCTCAGGTCGACGGCTCGAATGTGGACCGGTTGAATGCTGACTGGGATTTCGCGCTCGGTAAGTTCAGGTGATGGGAATTTGATCCTTTTGAAGAGGGACCAGCGGGGATGATGCGCGGCATGGCTTTCATTTGAGACACTCAAGCGTTGGCATGACATGCCTTGGATGCGGTCACGAGGTCAGACAATACGGCTTGTCAGCCGAATAGCGAGATGTAATTTTACATAGCGGAACAAAAACCTGCAGGACAGCGGCAAGGTACTCAGTAGCACTTCGCGTTTTTGGGTGGACGATCGCCGACTAAAGACCTGACATTCAAGTGGGTTGGACCGGAAGGATGAGGCGCAGGTGCTTTGCTTTCTGAGGAAATCCCGAAACGCCACGGCATCAATGAGTTGAGCATGCCAAACAATTTCGAAAGAGCGATGAAACCATGACAAGCAAAGACATCAGATTTGACGGCCGCGTGGCCATCGTAACAGGCGCGGGCACGGGGCTGGGCCGCTCCCACGCGCTGGGGCTGGCTGCACGTGGCGCAAAGGTGATGGTGAATGATCTGGGCGTGGGCCGCGACGGGCAGGGCGCCTCCTCCGAGGCGGCCGAGGCCGTGGTCGCGGAGATCCGCGCCGCCGGTGGCGAGGCGCTATCGCATGGCACGGACGTGTCCGACGCGGCGGGCGTCACAGATATGGTGGCCAAGGTCATGGACGCCTGGGGGCGCATCGACATCCTTGTGAACAATGCCGGCATCCTGCGCGACAAGACCTTTGCCAAGATGGAGATGGACGATTTCCGCAAGGTGGTGGATGTGCATCTGATCGGGTCGACCCTTGTCACCCAGGCCTGTTGGCCGATCATGCGCGAGCAGAATTACGGGCGGGTGGTTCTGACATCCTCGGCATCGGGGATCTTTGGCAACTTTGGTCAGTCAAACTACGGCGCGGCCAAGGCGGCGATGGTCGGGCTGATGAACGTGTTGCACCTGGAAGGCGCCCGCAACAACATCCGTGTGAACACCCTGGCTCCGACGGCCGCGACGCGCATGACCGCAGAGTTGATGCCCGCAGATGCGCAGGCCCTGCTGGCGCCTGAAACCATCACGCCCGGTCTGCTCTACCTGGTCAGCGAAGACGCCCCGAGCAAGATGATCCTGGGGGCCGGTGCTGGGAGCTACGCGCAGATCCGGGTCTACGAGACGCCGGGGATTACTCTGCAGGACGCCGAGAATACGCCGGAAGCGGTGGCGGCGCAGCTTGGCCAGATCAGCGACCCGGCAGGGCAGGAAGAATTGGGTGATGCATTCAGCCAGACCAAGAAATACGTCTCCAATGCTGCGCAGGCCCGGGGGCTGAAGCTGGATTGGTCCTGACCCCGACGGGAGATGGCCCGGGCGCGACGCTCTTGTCGCCGCCCGTGCCCATGGACACTGGCGGGCGCAGGCAACTGGGCTTTTGGGCTCCGCTATTTTGCCTCCTGTGGCATGAATGAGTCCTGAGCCTAGGCGTGACGGGTCTTGAGAAAAGAGAAACAGCCCCCAGAATTTCCGTGCGGCGTGCTGGTCGCTGCGGTCAAGAGATTAAGTATTCGTACATTTGAATGGCAGCAGTGCCGTCAGGCAGAATCGCGGAAATCGGTTCTGCACAGTGGAATTCGATTTTCACCCTAAAAGCGCTTCAGAGCGCGCTTGCGGCCTTCATACAGGCCGACCGACGATCGCCATCATGAAACCCGCACGGGGTGGAGCATTTTGGGGAGGGTGTGAAAGCCGAGACGAAACATGCCGTAAAAAACCCAAGATGCTCCAAAGATACATTTAATAACAATAAGGTATATTTCTTTTGGCCTGTTGCCATTCTTGCCTTCACAGGGCTGCGCACAGGAAGGCTGCACGCGGGCCAGTGCGCAAAATGACGTTACGACATTTGGGGCCTGAGCGGCTGCGCCAGACAAGACTGGAGCGGCAAACGCTTGACTTTAATTGGGGCTATGCAACGCTGAGCGGGCAGAGTTCGAACAATAAGGCACAAGTTCAACTTTTTCGAACTCTCATTGGGAGGAAGAAAAATGAAAACAATTATGAAACTCGGCGCCACGGCAGCCTTGTCGCTGGCGCTTGGCACAACGGCTGCGCTTGCTGAAAACGTGAAGATCGCCTTTATCGATCCGCTGTCGGGCCCCTTTGCCTCGACAGGGATTAACGGGCTGCATCAGTATGAATTCGCGGCTGAAGCACTGGTCAATGCCAATGGCGGGGTTCTGGGAGGACAGAACTTCGAGATCGTGGCATTTGACAACAAGATCAGCCCGAAAGAATCCCTGATCCAGTTGCAGGTCGCGATCGACCAGGGGATCCGCTTCATTGCACAGGGCAACAGTTCCGGTGTGGCAAACGCGCTGACCGAAGCGATCAACAAGCACAACCGTCGCAACCCCGACGACCGGGTTCTGTTCCTGAACTATTCCGCGGTCGACCCGGCACTGACAAACGACAAGTGCAACTTCTGGCACTTCCGTTTCGACGCCAATGCCGACATCAAGATGGACGCTCTGACCGACGTGATCGCGGCCAGCCAGGACATCAACAAGGTCTACATCATCGGCCAGGACTACAGCTTCGGCAAAGCGGTTGCCGCCGCCGCGGTGCGTTTCCTCACCGAGAAGCGCCCCGACATCGAGATCGTCGGCAACGAATTGCACCCGATCGGCAAGGTGAAGGACTTCACCCCCTATGCCCGCAAGATCGTCGCCTCCGAAGCGGATGCGGTCATCACCGGCAACTGGGGCTCTGACATGCTGAACCTCGGCAAGTCGGTCATCGAGAACGGCTTCGAAGGCCCGATCTTCACCTACTACGCTGCTGCTGACGGCATCACCGCCGCCTTTGGCGAAACCGGCAAGGGCTCGCTGCGCCTGGTCTCCGAAGGCCCGCTGAACCCGATCGCGTCCGATCGTGCGGCGGCCTATGTCGATGCCTTCAAGGCCAAGTACCCTGATGGCAACGTCAGCCAGGCCCGTATCACCAACGTGATCGAGATGCTGGCAAAAGCCATCAACGAAGCAGGCAGCGCCACCGACGTGGTTGCCATCGGCACCGCGCTGGAAGGCATGGAGCACGAAAGCCTCTGGGGTGGCACCATCAAGATGCGTCCTCAGGATCACCAGGCGATCCAGGACGTGCATATCTTCGCGCATACCGACGAGAACGTGAAGTTCGACTACGACAACTCGGGCTACGGCATGGTTGTCGAGAACACCGTCGCCATGGCGTCGGCCGACTCGCCAACGAGCTGCAAGATGGAACGGCCGTAAGGCCCCTGTTCCCGCCCTCCGCGCCTGAAACCCGGCGCGGAGGGATTTTCTTGCCAAAAAAATACAATACCTGACTGCGGGGAGATTGAGGCATGGACCTCATATTGGTGAATCTTATCGACGGGTTGGTGACGGGGCTATTGCTGTTCATGCTCTCGGCCGGCCTGACGCTGATCTTTTCGATGATGGGCGTGCTGAATTTTGCCCATGCCAGCTTTTACATGCTGGGCGCATATTTCGCTTATCAGATAAGCACTTACGTCGGTTTCTGGATGGGGCTTCTGATTGCTCCGCCGATTGTAGGATTGGTGGGGGCAGCGGTGGAACGCTACGGCTTGCGCCGGGTCCACCAATATGGCCACGTTCCGGAGTTGATCTTCACCTTCGGCCTGGCGCTGCTCATCGAGGAACTGGTCAAATTCATCTGGGGCAATGACCAGATTCCGTATCAGATTCCGGAGATCCTGGAAGGCGCGGCCTTCTCGATCTCGAGCTATGACATCCCGGCCTACAAGGTCTTCATGATCTTCCTGTCGCTGGCGATTTTCCTGGGTCTTCTCTACGTGCTGACCCGGACGCGCGTCGGCATGATCATCCAGGCCGCGCTGAGCTATCCGCGCACGGTCGAGGCGCTCGGCCACAACGTGCCGCTGGTTTTTATGGGTGTTTTCGGCGTCGGCACGGCGCTGGCAGGCGTGGCCGGTGTGATCGCCGGTCCGGTGCTGTCAACCTTCCCCGGCATGGCCGTGGTTCTTGGTTCGATCGTCTTCGTGACCATCGTCATCGGTGGCCTGGGCAGCCTGGGCGGTGCCTTGGTCGCGGCCTTGATCATCGGCTGGCTGACCACCTTCGCCAAGGCCTACAACGTCCGGATGGAGGACATCCTGACCGGGCTTGGCTTTAACAAGCCCGATCCGATCTGGGACAGCGCCTGGCGCGATCTCTGGACCCTCACCTCGCCGCAGATTGCCGACATCCTGCCGTACCTTCTGATGGTGCTGATCCTGGTGTTCCGGCCCTACGGCCTGTTCGGAAAGCGTGACGTATGACCGATACTGCACAGACTTCTCAGGCGCGCGCCCAGGGCGGCGTGACCCTCTCTGCGGCGCTGCCGTGGATCATCGCGGGGCTGTTCCTTCTGGTGATGCCCTTCATCTTTCAATCCAACAGCGCCATCACCATCATGAACCAGATGGCGATCACCATCATCTTCGCGCTCAGCTACAACATGTTGCTGGGACAGGGCGGGATGCTGTCCTTTGGCCATGCCGTTTACATGGGCGTGGGCGGTTTCCTCTGTGTTCACATCATGAACTGGGAGATCTTCGGTTCGCTGCCCCTGCCGATCCTGCCGATTTTCGGAGGCATTTTCGGGCTGATCCTGGCGCTGATCGTCGGCTCCTTCTCGACCCGCAAGGCGGGCACGGTCTTTGCCATGATCTCGCTCGGTGTCGGTGAGCTGATCGCCGCCTGTTCCGTCATCATCGTCGTCTTCTTCGGCGGTGAGGAGGGCATTTCAGGCGACCGGACCTATGGTCTGCCCTTCTTCGGCATCGAGTTCCTCACTCAGATCGAGGTCTACTACCTGATCGCCTTCTGGCTGCTGGTGTCGGCGCTGTTGATGTACCTGTTTTCGCGCACCCCGATCGGTCGCATGGCCAACGCGGTGCGGGACAATCCCGAACGGGCCGAATTCCTCGGCTACTCGGCGCGCTGGGTGCGGTTCTACTCGTTCATTGCCGCGGGCTTTTTCGCGGGCATTGCAGGTGGATTGTTTGCCATCAACTACGAGATCCTGACCGAGGAGAACCTGAACCTGCATACTTCGGGCTCGATCCTCTTGGTGACGTTCCTGGGTGGGGTGGGCTTCTTCTTCGGGCCGATCATCGGCGCGATCGTCTTTACCTTGCTGCAGACCGTTCTCAGCCTCGAAACCGAGCTTTGGGCCCTTTATGTCGGCGCCCTGTTCGTGGCCACGGTGATGTTCTTCCCCGGCGGCCTGTCCGGAGTGCTGATGATGCATGGGACGCCGATCAAGCTGGGCAAATGGCGCATGCTCGTGAAACCCTACATCAAGGTCCTGGTCCCCGCGGTGCTCTGCATCCTCGGTCTGGCCGGTTTCATCGAGCTGATGTTCCATGCCCGCCACGCAGCCATCGGTGAAAGCGAGATGACCCTGTTCTGGACCACCTTTGACCATAGTAACCCGATGCCCTGGATTGTTTTTGCCGTCCTGGCCCTGGGGGGCTTCTGGCTTGCCCGCAAGGGAAGCCCGGAACTGACCGGGGCCTGGCATGAGGCAAACACCCCCGATGAGGTGAGCGAATGACCACTGCCCTTGAAATTACCAACCTTCGCAAGAGCTTCGGTCAGACCGAGATCATTCGTGGCGTTAATCTTGAAATCAAGGATGACGAACGCCACGCGGTGATCGGCCCCAACGGGGCCGGCAAGTCCACGCTGTTCAACCTGATCACCGGACGGTTTCCGCAGACCGCAGGCGTCATCCAGCTGCACGGTCAGGATCTGTCGGGCAAAGCCCCTTATGAGATCAACCGCATGGGGCTCAGCCGGTCGTTCCAGATCACCAACATCTTTCCCAAGATGACGGTGTTCGAGAACGTGCGCTGTTCGCTTCTGTGGTCGCTGGGCTACAAGTACTCGTTCTGGAACATGGTTTCCAAGTCGCGGGCCCTGAACGAGGGAGCCGAGGCGATCCTTGAACAGATCAACCTGACGGCGCGGCGTGATCTGCCCGCGGGGCTCTTGTCCTATGCAGAGCAGCGTGCGCTGGAAATCGGGATCACCATTGCCGGTGGCGCCGACGTGATCCTGCTGGACGAACCCACCGCCGGCATGAGCCACTCGGAAACCGACTATATCGTTGAGCTGATCCGGAAGGTGACCGTGGGCAAGACCCTGGTCATGGTGGAGCATGACATGGGCGTGGTCTTCGGGCTTGCCGATAAGATCTCGGTGCTCGTCTACGGTGAAATCATCGCAACCGGCGCCCCGGAAGAGGTGCGCGCCAACCCACGCGTGCAGGAGGCCTACCTGGGCGAGGCAATGGAGGCAGGGCACTGATGCTGGAAGTCAATGACATGCACGCCTATTACGGCAAGTCGCATATCCTTCAGGGCGTGAACATGAACATCCGGGAGGGCGAGATCGTCGCCCTTCTGGGCCGCAATGGCGTGGGGCGCTCGACCACCTGCAAGGCCATCATGGGCGAGGTGGAACCTTCGGGTTCCGTCAAGTTCAAGGGCCAAGAAATCGCCGGTAGGAAGGCCTATGAGGTTGCCAACCTCGGTATCGGATACGTCCCCGAGAACCGGGACATCTTTCCCGGTCTGACGACCCGGCAGAACCTCACCCTGGGGCTGAAGCCTGGTCAGAAGGACGGGCAGGGGCGTTGGTCAATGCAGAACATGTTCGACATGTTCGAGAACCTCGCGAACCGCGCCGATGTCGAGGCTTCGGTGCTTTCGGGCGGGGAACAGCAGATGCTGACCATGTGCCGCACGCTGATGGGCGATCCGGACCTGGTGATGATCGACGAGCCGACCGAAGGTCTGTCGCCGCAGATGGTGCAGCGGGTGGCAAGCCTGCTGCAGGAAATCGCCAAGCGTGGCATTGCCACCCTTCTGGTCGAGCAGAAGCTCTCCATCGCGCTTGATATCGCGCATCGGGTCTATGTCATGGGACATGGCCAGATGGTTTTCGAGGGCACGCCGGAAGAACTGCGGCAACGCGATGATGTGCGCAAGGAGTGGCTGGAAGTTTGATCCTTGCTGCGGCAGCGCCAACGATAGGCTGGCGCTGCCGCAAAGATCATCCACATCGCAAGTCGTTATGACTCGCGCTTGAAAGAGCCGCCGAACATGCGGTTCAGCTTGCGCATGCCGCCGATCCAGCGGTCGTAATTCTCGGTCTTCTTGCGCATGTAGCCGAGCACCTCTGGGTGGGGCAGGACCAGAAAGCTCTCTTCCCGGATCGTCTGCACGCAGGCTTCGGCAACCGGTTCCGGTTCAAGCATGCCGTCCATCGCGGCAACGCCCTCTTCATGGCCGCGCGTCATCTCGCTGCGCACGGCCTGCGGGCACAGCACCGAGACCTTGATCCCCTGATCGCCATAGGTCAGGGCCAGCCATTCGGCCAAGCCGACGGCGGCGTGTTTGGTAACGCCGTAGGGCGCAGATCCGACCTGGTTGAGCAGCCCCGCGGCCGAGGCGGTGTTCAGCAGATAGCCACCGCCGCGCGCGCTCATGCGCGGCACAAGGTGCCGTGCGGCCCAGACATGGGCCATGACGTTGATGTCCCAGATGCGCTGCCAGTCCGCATCGGGAACCTCGACGCCGCCAGCCATCAGGATACCGGCGTTCGAGCAGAACAGGTCGATCGGTCCGATCTCGGTTTCCACCCGCTCGATCAGACCGGCGATTTCAGCCTCGACAGCGACGTTGACCGCATGGGCGACGCCATTGACCTGATCCGCGGTCGCCTGGGCGCCTTCGAGGTTGATGTCTGCGCAAACGATCTTTTTCGCGCCTTCCTCGGCAAAGCGCAGCGCCATGGCCCGCCCGATGCCGCTGGCGGCACCGGTTACCACGATGATCTTGTCCTTGAGTTCCATGTGCTCAGCCCCTCATGTCCACATGTTCGAACCGCCGCAGACGGTCAGGGCCTGCCCGGTCATGTATTTGCTGGCGTCCGATGCCAGATAGACCGCGACACCCGCGAAATCCTCCGGCTCCCCCAGGCGGCGCAGGGGAATGTCCTTGCGGATGCGTTCCTCGACCTCGGGATTGTCCCACAGTTCGCGGGCGAAATCGGTGCGGACCAGCCCGGGGCAGATGGCATTGAAACGCAGCCCCTTGGGGCCGAATTCCGCCGCCAGATTGCGCACCAGCCCGATCAGGGCGAGCTTGGACATGCCGTAGGTACCCAGCATCACCGAGGGCTTGAAGGCGCCGATGGAGGAGGTGAACATCATCGAGCCGCTGCCCTTGGCAACCATGTCGGGGGCGACCAGCTGGGCCAGCCAGAGGTTGGATTGCACATTGGCCTGCATGGTTTTCTCATAGGCGTCGTCGGGAATTTCCGAGGTCACCCCGTAATAGGGGTTCACCCCGGCATTGCCGACAACGACGTCGATCGCACCCAGCTTCTCGCGCGTCTGCGTCACCAGGGCTTCGAGCTGCTCCTTGTAGCCGATATTGCAGGCGATCCCGATGGCGCGCTCGGCGCCAACGGTTTCATTGATTTGCGCGGCGGCAGCATCCAGCTGATCCTGCTTGCGCGCGGAGATGACGACCTTGGCACCATGTTCGGCCAGGCCGGTGGCCATCGCCAGCCCCATCCCCTTGGAGGCCCCGGTCAGCACCGCGACCTTGCCGGTCAGATCAAACAGCTTGCTCATGATCACGGACCCGAGAAGACCTTGCCGTGCATCTCGGGCGATGCATTGGCCTGGCGTTCGTTGGAGTTGAGATAGGACTGGACCTCGGCGCGGGCGACCACGTGATGGTGTACCTCATCGGGACCATCGGCAAACCGCAGGGTGCGCTGACCGGTGTACATGCCCGACAGCGGCGACCATTGCGACAGCCCCGTCGCGCCATGCACCTGCATCGCCTTGTCGATGATCTCGCAGGCCTTTTCGGGCACCATGGCCTTGATCATGCTGACCCAGATGCGGGCTTCCTTGTTGCCAAGCGTATCCATCGCCTTGGCCGCCTTCAGCACCATCAGGCGCATTGCCTCGATGTCGATTCGCATCCGGCTGACGGTTTCCATGTTCTTGCCCAGATCGACGATGCGCTTGCCAAAGGCCTCGCGGTTGATGGCGCGCTCCAGCAGCAGATCAAGGGCTTTTTCCGCCTGCCCGATAGAGCGCATGCAGTGGTGAATCCGCCCCGGCCCAAGCCGCAGCTGCGAGATTTCAAAGCCCTTGCCCTCGGCCCACAGGATGTTTTCCTCCGGCACGCGGACATTGTTGAAGCGGATATGCATATGCCCGTGCGGCGCGTCGTCATGGCCAAAGACATGCATCGGGCCAAGGATCTCGACGCCGGGGGCATCCATCGGCACCAGGATCTGGCTCTGCTGGCGGAATGTTTCGGCATCGGGCGAGGTCTTGACCATCACGATCATGATCTTGCAGCGGGGATCGCCGGCACCGGAAATGTAGTATTTCTCGCCATTGATGACCCATTCACCGTTTTCCAGAACCGCGCTGGTCGAGATGTTCTTGGCATCCGAGGAGGCGACATTCGGTTCGGTCATGGCAAAGGCCGAGCGGATCTCCCCGGCGAGCAGTGGCTTCAGCCAGCGGTCCTTCTGTTCGCGCGTGCCGATCCGTTCCAGCACCTCCATGTTGCCGGTGTCCGGCGCCGAACAGTTCAGGCTTTCGGGGGCCAGCGGGCTCTTGCCCAGTTCGGCAGCAATATAGGCGTAGTCCAGGTTGGCCAGGCCCTCGCCGGTTTCCGCGTTGGGCAGGAAGAAGTTCCAGAGCCCGGCCTCGCGGGCTTTCTGCTTTGCCCCTTCCAGCAGTTCAAGCTGGCCCGGTGCATAGGACCAGCGATCCTTGCGTCCCTCGCCCAGGGCAAAGAACTCTGCCGTGATCGGATCCACGTTTTCGCGGATATGCTTGACCACCGCCTCGTAGAGCGGCTTGGCCTTGTCGGACATTTCCAGGTTGTTCATGTCCAGTTTTGCAGTGTTATCAGTCATAAATCGGCCTCCCGGACCAGTGTATCAAATCAGCGGTTCACCCAGTTGGGCTTGCGTTTTTCCACGAAGGCCTGCACGCCTTCCTTGAAATCTTCGGTCTTTGCCAGATCGGCCTGTACCACGCGGGAATAGTTCAGGCTTTCCGGCAGGCCTTCGGCCACAGCCATGCTGTTCAGGATCCGCTTGGTGGCCTTCACCGATGAGGGCGAGACAGAACAGATCTGGTCTGCCAGTTCGAAGGCCCGATCCATGAGGCGGTCATGGGGCAGCACCTCGTTCACGCATCCAAGCGTCAGGGCTTCGTCGGCCAGGATGGTGCGACCGGTGATCATCATTTCCTGCGCGGCCAGTCGCCCGATATAGCGCGACAGGCGCTGCACGCCGGAGGCAGAGGCGAAAAAGCCGACCTTCACCTCGGGCAGGGCAAACTTGGCGTTCTCGGAAGCCAGGATGATGTCGCAGGACAGGGCGGTTTCAAAGCCGCCGCCCATGGCAAAGCCGTTGACCGCCGCGATGATCGGCTTTTCCAGGTCAAACCGCGAGGACAGCCCGGCAAAGCCGGAGGCGGGCAGCCCCTTCTTGTTGCCCCCCGAAGCGGTGGCCTTGAGGTCGTTGCCCGCAGTGAAAGCCTTGTCGCCCGCCCCGGTAAGCACCGCAACCCAGAGGTCGTCATCCGCGGCGAAGGCGTCCCAGCAATCGCTCATCTCCTGATGCATCTCGGCATTCACGGCGTTGTAGACTTCCGGCCGGTTCATCGTGACCAGCAGGATGTTTCCGCGCCTTTCGGTCGTGATAAATTCATAGCTCATGGTTTCGTTCCTTTATGCGCCAGTCTTGAGGCCGCCCAAATCCAGTTCGGTGAATTTCCCGCCATTGGCGGCCAGATCCCGCAGGGTCTGTGCAGGGGCAAAGTCCGGATCCTCTGCGCCCAGGGTTTCCATGCGCGCAAGGATCGCCTTTGCGCCGACCATATCGGCGTAAAACATCGGGCCGCCCTTGTCGGCGGGCCAGCCATAGCCGTTCAGCCAGACCACATCGATGTCCGAGGGGCGCTGGGCCTTGTTTTCCTCAAGGATCTTCAGGGCCTCGTTGATCATCGGGTAGATACAGGTCTCGATGATCTCGTCCTGCGACATGCGGGCAGGTTCGGCGCCGGTGATGTCCTTGATGATCTGTTCGGTCACGGGCGAGGGGATAGGCGTGCGCGCAGCGTCGTAGTCATAAAACCCTGCTTTCGTCTTCTGGCCGCGCCGGTCCATTTCGCATAGCGCGTCGCGGATCGGGTTGTCGGTCTTTGCCCCCTTGGACCAGCCGATATCCAGCCCGGCAAGATCGGACATCTGGAAGGGGCCCATCTTGAACCCGAAGGCGTTCAGCGCCGCATCCACGTCCCAGGGCAGGATGCCCTTGTAGACCAGCTTGTTGGCCTGGATCTGGCGAGCAAAGAGGATGCGGTTGCCCACGAAACCCGGGCAGACGCCGACCAGAGTGGCGATCTTGTTAATGTCCCTGGCCAGGGACATGCAGGTTGCCACGACGTCTTTCGCCGTCTTGTCGGCGCGGACGATCTCCAGCAGCTTCATCACGTTGGCAGGCGAGAAGAAATGCAGACCGATCACATCCTGCGGCCGTTGCGTGACGCTGGCGATCTCGTCGATGTCCAGGGCCGAGGTATTGGTCGCAAGGATCGCGCCGGGTTTCATCACCCGGTCGAGCTCGGTGAAGATCTTCTTCTTCAGCTCCATGTTCTCGAACACTGCCTCGATCACCAGGTCGCAATCGGCCAGGTCCTGCATCGACAAGCGGCCGTCGAACCGGCCCATGCGGGCTTCGACCTCGTCCTGCGGGAAACGGCCCTTGTCGGCGCTGCGCTGATAGTTGCCACGCACCACCGCCAACCCGCGATCCAGAGCCTCCTGGGTGGTTTCGACGATCTTGACCGGATAGCCGGCGGTGGCGAAATTCATCGCGATCCCGCCGCCCATGGTGCCCGCGCCAATGATGCCGACGGTGCGCACGGGGCGCTTTTCCAGATCAGGGGCCAACCCGGGAACCGTCCAGGCCGCTTCGCCCGCCGCCGCGATATAGGTTCCAATCTCTTCCTGAGTTGGGTGTGTCATGTCATGTCCTTTTCCGAGGTCTTTGCCTGCAACAGTTCCAGGCATTCGCGGCGCAAGCCGCGTTGATCGAGCTTGTCCGTGGCGCCCCGGGGCAGGGGGCTGTCACGGAACCAGATATGTTGGGGGATCTTGAAGGCCGCGATATGCTCGGCCAGAAAGGCCTGCAGGTCGGCCTCTGTCAGCTGCGAGCCCGCGCGCAATTGCACACCCGCGCCGACGATCTCTCCCAACCGGTCGTGAGGAACGGGAAAGGCGCAGGCTTCGATCACCTCCGGATGCCGGTGCAACGCGCCTTCGACATCCAGACAGGCGATGTTTTCGCCGCCGCGGATGATGATGTTCTTCTTGCGGTCCATGATGGTGATGAAGCCGTCTTCGTCGATCATGCCCATGTCGCCGGTGCGCAGCCAGCCGTCCTGAAGAACCTCTGCGGTGGCCTCCGGCTTGTTCAGGTAGCAGCGCATGTTGCAGGGGCTTTTGACGGTGATCTCTCCGATGCTGCCAACCGGGACCGGATTGCCGTCGTCATCAAGGAACTTGACCTCCTGCAGGGGGGGATAAAGCCGTCCGGCGGTGTTCGGCCTTTCGATGTATTCGTCGCCCACGGCCCCGATGCCGATGGCATTCGTTTCGGTCATGCCCCAGCCGGTGGCCGGTTTCGCATTGGGAAAGCGTTTCGCCAGTCGTGCCACCTGTGCGGCGGGGCGCTTGGCGCCGCCAGATCCCAGGAAATCGAGCGAGGGCAGGTCGATCCCTAATTTTTCGGAGGCATGCATCAGGTCCGCCGATTGTGTCGGAACCCCCAGGAAACGGGTGATCTGTTCGCGGTTGATCACCCGGACGGCCTCTTCTGCATCCCACTTGTAAAGCAGTGCGAGCTTTGCCCCGGCGGGCAGGCTCAGCAGGAACATCGGATGCGTCGCTGTGACGTGAAACAGCGGCGTCACCACCAGGACCGATGGCCGTGGTGCTTCTGGCGCATCCGGTTCGGGCGGGTCGATCAGCGGTGCCATCACCGCCTGCATCAACCAGGTAAAGACCGCGTTCACGGCCCCGCGGTGGGTCTGCACCACGCCCTTGGGATGGCCGGTGGTGCCCGAGGAGTACATGATTGCGAAATCGCTCTCCGGGTCAATCGGATGGTCCGGCCAGCTGTCATCTTTGATCCGGTTGCGCAGGGCGGAGTATGACAGGCCGGTCTGCCCCTCACCATCGCGCACCCCGATCAGGTTCAGGCCGAAGGTGTCTTGCAGAGGGGCCAAACGCTCCAGCCGGGGGGCGTCGGCAAACACCAGTGTCGCGCCGCTGTCCGCAAGGGCGTAATCGAGCTCCTCCGTTGTCCACCAGGCGTTGAGGAACACCACCACGCCGCCGATGGAAGAGATCGCCATGATCAGTATCAGAAGTTCGGGGTAGTTGCGCATGGCAATGGCGACGGGTTGCCCTGGCGTGACGCCCAGTTCATCGCGCAGCGCCCGCGCGAGCCGGTTCACGTCGGAACAGAAGGCATCATATGTCCAGCGTTCGTCCTTGAAGACCAGGTATTCGGCGGCCCCGTTTTCCTGCGCCTCCCGGCTGGCTGGCAGCAGGGCGGGGACATTGGCGGGAATGTTTTTGAAAACCCGGTATCGCGTGCCGCGAATATCCGTTTCGGTGACTTCGAAAACCGGTTCCGTTGCCGTCACATGAGCGGCTGCTTCGTCGACTGACATGCCCGACATCACAACAGCCCCAAGGTTCCGCAACAAAGCGGGTAATGCACTCTATTCATGACTTCCTCCCTGAGACGCCGAATCCTGCCGGGGGGCTGAACAAGGCGCCTTTCCTTACGGAAGGTTAAGAGCGGAAGGCATTCGCGAGCAATACCGCATGCCGGAACGTAATTTTACAAAATGGCCTGTATTGGCCGTCGAAAGGGATGATTTCGCCTTGACCGGCTTGGGGGGCGGATCTGCTCATCCTGCGCCAGCAGTCTGACGGTATCGCAGTCAGGATACGCGCAGTTCTGCTGTAATGGCGTTTTATTTCAGAGTGTTGATGGTGGTCAGGTGGACGTCCCGGCAAAACTGCCGGTCACCAAATCCACGCCCTGTCAGTGGCATGTCGCGCTTGCGAACAGGTCGCTATCCGCGGCTTGCGCGCAGCCCCTGATATTTTGTGGATTTGGTGCCAGTGGCGTAGGGGTGATGGCTCCTGAGCCTAGATGATCTCATCTTCGTCAAACATCGGGTCATCTTCGAGCTGGCTTTCAAGATCCTCCACCGCACCCTCTGCCGTGGCGACGGACTTGACCCGGCCGATGTGGAAAACGGCGTCTCCCTCATTGACGATCGGCATGACTGCGCGCCCGACGATGATGCCGGAGAAGGGGGCTCGGACCTCCATTTCCTTTTCGCCAAAGGGGTCGGAGACCACCGCAAGAACCTCACCCTGGCGCACCAGCGAGCCGTCGCTTTTGAAGATGCGCAACAGCCCGCCCATCGGGGCGCGGAGCCATTTGCTGGACAGGCAGAATTGCGGCGCCGCCTTGGCGGAGGACACGCCGCGTTTCGAGATCATGCCCCTGTGGTTCATGACACGCAGGACGCCTGCGACCCCGGCGCGAATGGAGAATTCATCAAAACGCAGACCCTCACCCGCCTCATAGAGCAGGATCGGTTTGCCGATTTTCTTGGCCTCTCCCCTGAGCGATCCATCCCGCAGGGGAGATTTCATGATGACAGGCGCGCCAAAGACGTTGGCCAAGGCCTCCATCTCCGGATCGTCGGGAGAAATGCGCACCTGGGGGTAGTTCGTGCGATGGATGGCCGCCGAGTGAAGGTCGATGCCCAGTTCAGAACGTCCGACGATCTCGGTCAGGAACCGGTGGGCGAGGCGGGCTGCCAAAGAGCCCGTCTGGCTGCCCGGAAAGACACGGTTGAGATCACGGCGGTCGGGCAGGTAGCGCGAGTGATTGATCAGGCCATAGGCATTCACGATCGGCACGGCCAGCAGGGTGCCCGCAAGCGTTTTCATCGATTTCGACGCCAGTACCCGCCGGATGATCTCGACCCCGATGACCTCATCGCCATGGATCCCACCACTGACGAACATGGTGGGACCTGGCTTTTTCCCGTGGATGACATGCACAGACATCGAGATCGGGGTGTGGTCGGACAGGACGCTGACCGGCAAATCCACCGTGCGGCGGCTGCCGGCTTCGATAGTCCTGCCCGCGATCTCGAATGGGGTGCGCCGGACCATCAGCCTTTGCCCTTTGTCCGTGTGGTGCCCTTGGCGGCGTTCTTCTCGAGGAATTCGATCATCTTGCCGGCAATATCAAGCCCTGTTGCGTTTTCCACGCCTTCAAGACCGGGCGAGGAGTTCACCTCCATGATGACCGGACCGTGATTGGCGCGCAGCATGTCGACGCCGCAGGCATTGAGGCCCATGGATTTCGCGGCGCGTATCGCTGTTGCACGCTCCTCGGCGGAGAGTTTGACGATCTGCGCGGAACCACCGCGGTGCAGGTTCGAGCGGAACTCGCCCTCTGCGCCGGTCCGTTTCATCGCGGCGATTACCTTGCCACCGATCACGATGGCCCGGATGTCGGTGCCGCCGGCTTCCTTGATGAACTCCTGGATCAGGATATTGGTATTGGTCGCGCGGAAGGCTTCGAACACGGATTTGGCGGATCGGTTGGTATCGGCCAGAACCACGCCAAGACCCTGGGTGCCTTCCAGCAGCTTGATCACCAGCGGCGCCTCACCGGCCAGCGCCAGCACCTCTTCGGTCTGCTTGGCGTCATGGGCGAAGGTGGTGACCGGCAGGCCGATCCCGTCCCGTGCCATCAACTGCATGGAGCGCAGCTTGTCCCGCGAGCGTCCAATCGCCACGCTTTCGTTCAGCGGGTAGACCCCCATCATCTCGAACTGGCGCAACACGGCGGTGCCGTAGAAGGTGACCGATGCGCCGATCCGCGGGATCACCGCGTCATAGCCTTCCAGCTTCTCGCCGTTGTAATAGATTTCCGGACGACGCGATGCGATGTTCATGTAGCATCGCAGCGTGTCGATGATATCCAGCTGATGCCCACGTTCTTCCGCCGCTTCCTTGAGGCGTTTGTGCGAATAGAGTTTGGGGTTACGTGCCAACATTGCAATTTTCATAGGTAGTCCTTTCTACGTCGCTCCTGCGGAGGTTCGGTGATCTGATAGGTTTTGCGGGTGTGTACGGCTATGTTGTGATCCTTGAGCGCCGCGCGCCCGATGATCATCGGAAAAGTCATATTGCTGCGGTCCGTGATCGACAGGTCAATCATCCACTGCCGTTTGCCCAGCTGCAGGCGGGTGTGAATGATATAGCGATCCTCGGGGATGCCACTGGTGTTCTTGATGGCCCGGTTCGTATGATAGGGGGCCTCGATGCGGCTGACGGGCAGATGCTCCGAAATCTGGGTGCAAAAACGCACCCAGGGCACACCATCCCGTTCAAACTCCTCGATTTCGGTCGCGTGCAGGGCCGTGGTACGGGCGCCGGTATCGATCTTCGCCTTGATCTTGTTCAGGCCCAGAAGCGGCAGGCTCGCCATCTCCATCCAGCCAATCACGGCTGGAGCAGTCTTCTTGCGGGCGGGTTTCTTTTCGAGGTCAAGCATCATCATACAAGCCATGGCATCATGAGGGTTGCAAAGCTGAGGACGAAGAAGAACCCAGCCATATCCGTTATCGTTGTCAGCAGCGGGCCGCTTGCGGCGGCCGGATCCTGTCCAACGCGTTTCAGCAGCAAGGGCACCACACCCCCGATTGAGACCGCCAGAATGGTGTTGAGCGCGAGCGCCGCACCGATCACCACACCCAGGGCCGGGTTGCCTTTCCAGATCCAGGCCACCATGCCGATCAGCACACCCAGCGCGATCCCGTTGATGACCCCGACAGATACTTCCTTGAGCCAGACCCGCATCGCGTCAATCGGGCGAACCAGACCGAGGCTCAGTTCGCGCATGGTCACCCCGACCGCCTGGTTCCCGGAACAGCCGCTCATATCCGAAACCATCGGCAGGAAGATGGCGAGCGCGATGACCGCGGTCAGCGTTTCTTCATAGGCCGAGATCACGCTGGCAGCGATGATGTTCAAAACGATGTTGGCCGAAAGCCAGGCCAGGCGACGGCGGGACCGCAGCCATAGCGGCATTGATCGCAGCTCATCGCCGACAACACCCTGCCGTTTCAGGCTTTCGCTCTCACTGCGCTCCAGCACGGCTTCGGCAAGGGCGGATCGTGACACCACGCCGACAAGAATACCCTCCGCATCCACGACGGGAACGCCGAGGAAGGGATGTTCGTCAAATATGTCCTCCAGTTGATCCAGAGGCGTGTCGACGTTGACCGTCAGAGGAACGGTCATGATATCGGTCAGCGGCGCGCTGCGTTTGGCGGTCAGAAGCCCGCGCAGAGACACCACCCCCACCGGGCGGCCGCCTTCATCCGTGATATACGGATGCTGACCACGATACCGTTCGAAATCGTCCTCTTCCGAGGCCAGCGCACGCAGGACCTTGCCAACCGTATCCGCGTCGGAGAAGCGGAACACCTCGGCCATCATCAAGCCGCCGGCGCAATCGTAATCATAGGCGGCCAGCTTGCGGATATCCGCAGCGTCTTCGGCATCCATTTCCGAAAGGACCGCCTCGGCGTCTTCGACATCCATCTCGGCGATGACATCGGCCTGAACATCCGAATCCAGCTCTTCAAGGATTTCCGCTGCCCGTTCCGGCTCAAGACGTTCGACCAATTCGGCCGCCATCTCGTCCGGCGCCTCCTCGATCAGCTCTGCAGCCAATTCCGAAGGGACCAGCGCCAGAACGCTGTCGCGCTCTTCTGGAGACAGCGACAAAAGCTCTCGAAGCGCCTCGCTGTAAGGCAAGGGGTCAAGGAGTTCCGCCAGACGCGCTGCGTCATTCTCGGCAATCGCCGCGCGAATGGCTGCGCCGACGATGGCGTCCGCTTCTGTGCTCTCAATGTCCAGCATGTGCTTCCTTTCCTGTTGCCTCTCCCTACATAGCAGATTATATTTTGTCCATAGCTGAAAAAAAATAACGGATATGCTGTGAGACACGATGAAACCGCCGCGAAGCTGGCCGATCTCTATACGCAACAGTTCGGAGGCAAGGCTTCCGGGCGATATCGGATCCCGGAAAAACTGCTCAGGGAATTGATGGGGCGTCGGCGTCTCTATCCAGAAGACCGGATCGCAATATCGCGGGCACTGTTCGAGCTGGGGTATGTCTTGATCGACATGGACAGCTTCTTTGTTGTGATGAGCGTCAATTCATTCGTGAATTATCGGAGGGTCAGCAAGGAGGCGCTTTAGGCTCAGGACCCATTCATCCTATGCCACTGGCTGCGAACCCACGTCATCTGAGCGTCTTGCGTCCGCTGGCGGTGAAGGCCTAGCCTCGGGGTTTGAGGGGCATTCTTCACTTGCGGCAAGTTCCGTGGGCTCTCCTTTCATTACGTGTGGGAATGCACCGTATCCCGGCGAAGACGGGTAGGGCGATCTGGAAGACCAAACCGGAAATGGCACCGGCAGCTTCAAAAGCCCCCCTGCACCCTCACATCAATTTTCCTTATGTGACTGCGCAGATTTCTTGAATTGACGGCGGCGCCGCAATGCATAACGTCGCACTTCTGATTTGAAAGGACCCGGCATGAGCGGCGCAGAAGCACAGAAGACACCCTTGTTCACCCCGGTCTTGATCGTGGGCTGCGTGATCATCATGGTGAGCTTTGCGGTGCGCGCCTCCTTCGGGGTGTTCCAGATCCCCATCGCCGAAGAGTTCGGCTGGCTGCGCACGGAATTCTCTCTGGCCATCGCGATCCAGAACCTGGCCTGGGGCATCGGTCAGCCGATCTTTGGCGCTCTGGCCGAGAAGATCGGTGATCGCAAGGCCATCATCCTGGGCGCTTTGGTCTATGCGGCGGGTCTGGTGCTGAGCGCCGGGTCCTCGACGCCGATCGAGCATCAGGCCTATGCTTGGCTCGTTGGCTTTGGCATTGCGGGTACGGGCTTTGGCGTGGTGCTGGCGGTCGTGGGGCGGGCGAGCTCGGACGACAACCGCTCGATGTCGCTGGCGATTGTCACCGCAGCGGGGTCTGCCGGGCAGATCTTTGGCGCGCCCTGGGCGGAATGGATGCTGACCTTCCTCACCTGGCAGACGGTGTTCCTGGTCTTTGCAGGCGTTGTGCTGACGCTGATCCTGACGCTGCCGCTGATGCGCGCGCCTGACATGGCCAGCAAATCCGAGCTGGAAGAAAGCATGGGCGCAATCCTGATCAAGGCCTTCAAGGATCCCTCCTATACGCTGATCTTCCTCGGATTTTTCAGCTGCGGCTATCAGCTGGCCTTTGTCACCGCGCATTTCCCGGCCTTTGTCACCGAGATGTGCGGGCCCATCCTGCCGGGCGGCGCGCTTTACAGCATCGGGATCACCTCGACCTCTGCGCTGGGCGCGGTTGCGATTTCGCTGATCGGCGCGGCCAATGTGGGCGGCACCCTGTTGGCGGGCTACCTGGGCAAGCGGTACTCCAAGAAATACCTGCTGGCGGCAATCTATGCCGGGCGGACCATCGCGGCGGCGGCCTTCATCATGGTGCCGATCACGCCCACAACGGTGATCGTCTTCTCCATCGTCATGGGCTCTTTGTGGCTGGCCACGGTGCCGCTGACCTCTGGCCTGGTCGCGCATATCTACGGGCTGCGCTACATGGGGACGCTTTACGGGATCGTCTTCTTCAGCCACCAGCTGGGCAGTTTCCTGGGCGTCTGGCTCGGTGGGCGGATGTATGACACCTATGGCGACTACACCTTCGTGTGGTGGATCGGTGTCGCCGTCGGTGCCTTCAGCGCCATCGTGCACCTGCCGGTGCGCGAACGCCCGCTGGGGAGCGTGGCTGCGTAAGCTGGGCAAGGTCGTGAGCTGCCTACGAAACGAGGTGGCTGCCTGCCTGCGCCAATGCCGTGTCTCAGAGGCGCACCCCCAAGGGCATTATTTCTAAAGCGAGTCGCGGCTGGTGCGGGTCACCGGCGGGCCGGACCACTCCATCCCCTCGGGCAGACGGTCAGTGATGAAATGGTCCATCGCATCGAACCCGGCAACCCGGTGGGCGGCGGTGCGACCCCATTTGCTGTGGTCCGAGACCAGCAGCATCTGCCGTGCACTGGCCCGGATGGCGTTGCTGACTTCGGCGTCGAACTGTTTGAAGTCGAGAATGCCAAACTCCGGATCCAGCGCACCGGCGCCGATCACGCCAAAATCCGCAACAAAGCGCCGGTAGCCCTCCAGCGCCGAGGTGCCGACCAGATCGCGGTCTTCGGGGCGCAGTTGCCCGGCCACCACATGCACATCGCAGGAGGGCGCATTGCACATCAGGCGCGCCACCTCGAGATTGTTGGTGACGATGGTGATGTCGGGTGTCTGGACCAGCGCCTCGGCCACATATTGCACCGTGGTGCCGATGCCCAGAAGAACGGTTGAGCCTTCGGGGATCAGCGCCGCCGCCGCTGCCGCAATGGCGCGTTTGCGGTCTTCGTTCAGCGTTGCGCGGGCATGGAAGTTCAGGTTCAGCGGGTTCGACGGCGGCGCCACACCGCCATGGACGCGCCGCGCCAGCCCCTGATCGCAAAGATCATTGATATCGCGGCGGATGGTCTGGGTGGCGACGCCGAAATCGCTGGCCAGCGCGTTGATCGACTGCTGCCCGGAGGCGCGCAGCTGCTCCATGATCTGGCGTTGGCGGTCGTTGAGGTCGCTCATTCCGGCTTCCGTTCCTGCTGTCGCCGCCCCATTCTTCCCGCAGTTGGGTCAGATCGACGGCGCGATCCAATCCGGGGTAATCTCGCTCTGCCGGATGAAGCCGGTGACATCGTGGCCGGCAAACAATCCGTGGTCTGTGATCAGGGCGGTGTTCCAGCCCTGTGCCTGCGCCCCTATCACATCGGTGTGCAGCGTGTCGCCAACCATGGTGATCCTCTGCGGCGCTATGTCACCAAGGCGCGCCTGGGCCGCCTCATAGACCGACGGGAAGGGTTTTCCGTGAAACACCGGGGGGATCCCGAGGCGATCCTGCAGGGCGTGGCCATAGTATCCGGGCTCCAGCGTCAGACCCGTTTCGCGCGGGGCGACCAGATCGGGGTTGGCGACCACAACCGGGCGGGGGTGTGCTGCAAGGCTCTGTTCCAAGAGGGACTGGCGCGCAGCGGTCCAGCCTGCCGTGCTGAGCAGCAGGAAGGCATCGGCCGCCTCATAGGGGGCGGCATCGTCCTCAAGGGCCAGGGCCCGCACCGGCAGTTCCTCGGGATGGAAATCCGGCGGCGCCATCACGCCCCAGGTGCCGGTCGGTGCAATCTCTGTCAGGCAGGTCTCGCAGACCTCGCGGCTGGAGATGATCTCATCTGCGGTGAAGTCGAACCCGAGGCGGGCGAATTTCTCTGTCGTCTGGGCGCGGGTGAAGCTGGCCGCATTGGTCAACACCAACAGCGCCTTGCCCGCATCGCGCAGCTGTTGCACCCGTTCATGCGCGCCGGGGATCGGACGGTCACCGACGTTCAGAACGCCGTAAGCATCAAAGATGAAGGCATCCGTCTGTGCCATCACCTGATCGATTCCCGTGATAGGGGCGGCGGCCCCCTGTCGGCTGCTGACGGGCAGGCGCGGGCGGATTTCCTCGTATCGGGCAAAGGCCTCTTCGGGGGTCATTGCGCAGGGTTTCCTGTTGCAAGCATGTCGTCCCGCAGGCGCACAGCCAGTGCCGGATCGTCGGTGATCACCCCGTCCACATCCGCCGCCAGTCCCTTGCGGATGGCGGCTTCGCCGCGCAGGGTCCAGACCATCACCTGCAGGCCCAGATCACGGGCCAAGGCACGTTGGTCGGGTGTCAGTTCCCAGAACAGCGGGCTCCAGACCGTGGCGCCCCGATCGGCCAGATCACGCAGCATCGCCTCGGGGGTGGAACTGGCACCATCCAGCCAGGGAGACCCTTCGTAGAGGTTGCCGCTGGGGTGTATGGTCTTGCTCATCGACAGATGCGAGCGGCGGAACCCCGGCGCATGGTCGCGCGCGGCCGACAGGATCTGCCAGTTGAAGGCGTGGATCAGGCAGGCTTCTTCGGTGCCTGTGGCCGCGATCACTTCGGTTGCCGCGCGTACGAAATCCGCAGGCTTTGGCTCTGATCCGTCTTCGGGATCGTGTTTCAGCTCGACCAGCACATCAATGGGGCGATCCGCCTTGGCCACCAGATCCAGCACTTCCGAAAGGCGCGGAACGCGGGTGCCGGGTAGTTCCTGTTGCTGCGGGTGTTTCTTTGCGTACTCCGATCCGGGGCGAATGCCGCCGACGTCAAAGGTGCATAGTTCATCAAAGGTCAGCGCACCGATGGCGGGGCCTTCCGTGGTCAGGAAGGCGCCGCTGGCATCGCGCGTCGTGTCTGCCATCAGACGGTGATTATGAGTGACAACCGGCACGCCATCGCGGGTCAGGAGCACGTCCAGCTCGATCCCGTCGGCCCCCGAGGCGATGGTATGCGCAAACCCTTCCAAGGAGTTTTCCGGCAGAACGTCCGGGGCGCCGCGGTGGCCGAATATCTTGGGCAGTTGCATCACGCTTCCCTAGTTCAAACGTTGCCCGGAGGAAAGGTCGAAGAGGTGCAGCTGATCGGCGCCGCAGCCCAGTTCCAGCACCTCGCCGCTGGCATGCTGCTGCACGCCAGAGAGGCGCACCGCCAGCGGCACCGAGGTGCCGGAGACCTTGCCGTGCACCACCGTGTCGGCGCCCAGCTGTTCGACAAAATCGACTTCCAGGTGGAACTGTGCCGCCCCCGTGGCATCAAGTGACAGGTGTTCGGGGCGGATACCCATGGCGACCTTGGCCCCTGCGCTGGCGGGGATCTCACCGGCAAAGCGGATATCGCGGCTGCCGTCCACCAGCAGGCCGCGGCGATCCTCGGTCACGGTGCCCTCGACCACGTTCATGGCGGGGCTGCCGATGAAGTCGGCCACGAACCGGCTGGCGGGGCGCAGGTAAAGATCCATCGGCGTGCCGATCTGTTCAACCCGACCTGCGTTCATGATGATGATCCGGTCTGCGAGGCTCATGGCTTCGACCTGATCGTGGGTCACGTAGATGAAGGTGGCGCCCAGACGTTGGTGCAGGGCCTTCAGTTCGGCCCTGAGCTGCGTGCGCAGCTTGGCGTCTAGGTTCGACAGAGGTTCATCAAACAGGAACACCTTGGGATCGCGCACGATGGCGCGGCCCATGGCGACCCGCTGGCGCTGCCCGCCCGACAGCTGCGCGGGCTTGCGGTCCAGATACTCTTCCAGCCGCAGGGTGCGGGCGGCCTCGGCGATGCGGGTGGCGATCTGATCCTTGGGCAGGCCCTCGTTTTTCAGGCCGTACTCCATGTTGCCGCGCACCGACATATGCGGGTAAAGCGCGTAGTTCTGGAACACCATGGCGATGTCACGCTCGCCCGGCTCAAGGTCGTTCACCCGGCGCTCTCCGATCTGCAGGTCGCCGGTGGTGATGCCTTCAAGGCCCGCGATCATCCGCAGGATGGTGGACTTGCCGCAGCCCGAGGGGCCGACCAGAACGATGAACTCTCCATCCGCGATATCCGCGTTGACGTCGGACACGGCGGTGACACCGCCCGGATAGGTCTTGCCCAGGGATTTGATGTTGAGAGTAGCCATTTATTTCTCGCTTTCGACCAGCCCTTTGACAAAGAGCTTTTGCATTAGAACGACGACCAGAACCGGGGGGATCATGGCAAGGACGGCGGTGCCCATGATGTAGTGCCAGACCGGCAGCGCCTCGCCCGAGTTGACCATGCGCTGGATGCCCATGACGACGGTGTAGAGGCTTTCGTCGGTGGTGATCAGCAGAGGCCAGAGATACTGGTTCCAGCCGTAGATGAAGAGGATGATGAAGAGCGCCGCGATATTGGTGCGCGACAGCGGCAGCAGGATATCCTTGAAGAAGCGGATCGGCCCTGCGCGGTCGATGCGGGCGGCCTCGACCAGCTCATCCGGGATGGTCAGGAAGAACTGGCGGAACAGGAAGGTGGCCGTGGCCGAGGCGATCAGCGGAATGGTGAGGCCCGCGTAGGTATTGAGAAGGCCCATCTTCACCACCACGTCGAATGTGGGCAGGATCCGCACTTCGACCGGTAGCATCAGGGTGATGAAGATCATCCAGAAGAACCCCATGCGGAAGGGGAAGCGGAAATAGACGATGGCATAGGCCGACAGGATCGAGATGACGATTTTGCCGAAGGTGATGACCAGCGCCATGATCAGGCTGTTGAACATCATCATGCCGATGGGCACGCCGCCCGCCTCGGGCAGGCCACCTGCCAGAAGTTGCGAGTAGTTCTCCCAGGCCTGATCGCCGAACCAGAGCGGGATAGGCGATTGCGACAGGGCGCCGGGCCCATGGGTGGAGGCAACCAGCGCCATCCAGACCGGGAAGCACAGGAACAGCACACCGACGATCAGGATCGCATGGGTGAGGAACGTCAGAATGGGGCGATTTTCGACCATCAGTATTGCACCTTGCGCTCGACGTAACGGAATTGGATGAAGGTCATCAGGATCACCATGCCCATCAGGATCACCGATTGCGCGGCAGAGGATCCGTAGTCCTGCCCGATAAAGCCGGTGTTGTAGACCCGGAACACCAGGATCGAGGTGGCATCGGCGGGGCCGCCCTCGGTGGTGGCGTGGATCAGGGCGAAGGTATCAAAGAAGGCGTAGACGAGGTTCACGACCAGCAGGAAGAATGTGGTGGGCGTGAGCAGCGGGAAGGTGATCGACCAGAAGCGGCGCATGGGGCCTGCGCGGTCGATGGCGGCGGCCTCGATCAGGGATTTCGGGATCGATTGCAGGCCTGCAAGGAAGAACAGGAAGTTGTAGCTCACCTGTTTCCAGGCGGCGGCGACAACGACCAGCAAGAGCGCCTGATCGCCGTTCACATAGTGGTTCCACTCCACCCCGATGCCTTTGAGCCAATAGGCCACGATGCCCAGCGAGGGGTTCATCAGGAAGTACCAGATCACCCCGGCCAGAGCGGGGGCGACGGCATAGGGCCAGATCAGCAATGTACGGTAGCCGGTGGCGGCCTTGATCACCCGGTTGGCGGCCACCGCCAGGATCAGCGAGATCGCCATGGCGAGGAAGGCCACCGAGAAGCCAAAGACCAGCGTGGTGCGGAAGGACTTCAGATATCCCGGATCGCGAAACAGCTCGTAGTAATTCTCAAGCCAGACCCATTCGCGGGAAAACCCAAAGGCGTCTTCGATGAAGAACGAGCTTTCCAGCGCCTGGTAGGAGGGCCAGAAGAAGAAGGCGACGGTGATCGCGATTTGCGGCAGCACTAACAGGTAGGGCAGCAGCCGGGAGCGGAAGACGACACGCTTTTGCACGGGCAGGGACCTTTGGGAGATCGTGGAAAAAGGGGGAGGCCCCGGATGGGACCTCCCGATAAAGCCAACAGGTGGGGATGATCAGTCGTTGGCTTTTTCGAACTTGCGCAGCAGGGCGTTGCCGCGCTCAACCGCTGCGTCCAGGGCGGTCTTGGCGTCCTTGTCGCCTGCCCAGACGGCTTCCAGCTCTTCGTTGATGATGTCGCGGATCTGCACGAAGTTGCCGAAACGCAGGCCCTTGGAGGCCGGGGTCGGAGCGTTCAGCGACAGCTGCTTGATCGCGGTGTCGGTCATCGGATCGGTTTCGTAGAAGCCCTGCTCCTTGGACAGGTCATAGGCCGCGGTGGTGATCGGAACATAGCCGGTGTTCTGGTGCCAGTAGGCCTGCTGCTCGGCTGCAGAGACGAACTGGAAGAAGTCGGCGACACAGGCGTATTCGGGCTTCTTGTGGCCGTTCAGCACCCAGAGGGTCGCACCGCCGATGATCGAGTTCTGCGGCTTGTCCGTCACGGCGGTGTCCACCGGCAGCATGGTCTGGCCGAATTCGAAGTCGGTGATGTCCTTCTTGAAGCCACCGTAATAGGCCGAGGAGTTGATCCACAGCGCGGTTTCGCCGTTGACGAACTGGCCACGGCTGTCACCGCGACGACCGCCATAGGCGAACAGGCCTTCCTTGCCCATGTCGGCAATGCGCTGGATGTGGTTCACAACCGCGTCGTTGTTGAAGGTGAACTCGGTCTTGAGCGAGGCAAAACCGTTCTCCTCGGTGCCCAGCGGCAGGTTGTGCCAGGCCGAGTAGTTCTCGATGTTGGACCAGGACTGCCAGCCAAAGGAGAAGGGCTTTTCAACGCCGTTGGCCTTCAGGGCGCGGGCGGCTTCCTCGACTTCGTCCCAGGTGGTGGGAACACCGACACCGGCTGCGTCCAGGGCGGTCTTGTTGTACCACAGAACCGGGGTGGAGGAGTTGAACGGCAGCGACAGGAGGTTGTTGTCGGTGTCGGTGTAGTAGGAAATCACGGCCGGCAGGTAGGCGGAGGGATCGAAGTCGATGCCTGCGTCTTCCATCAGCTTGTAGACCGGGTAGATCGCGCCCTTGTCACCGGCGGCCATCATGGTGGCGGTGCCGACCTCGAAGACCTGCACGATGTGCGGCTGCTCACCGGCGCGGAAGGCGGCGATGGCTGCGGTCATGTTCTCGGTGTAGTTGCCCTTGTAGACGGCATTGATCTGGCAGCTGTCCGAACCGGCGTTGTAGTCGGAAGCAAACTTGTCGACGATCTCGCCCAGCTGGCCGCCCATGGCGTGCCAGAACTGCACTTCGGCTTTTTCTGCAAATGCGGCGGTGCCGACCATGGCAAAGGCGGTGGTCGCCGACAGAATGGATTTGAGTTTCATCTTCATCTCCTATCGCTGCGGTGTGTCAAATTCGGCCGCAGCAGGTCCCCGTGTTGATTCTCTATGAGTTCAATCACTCACATGAGGCGCTTTATTCTGTGTATGTAACGCTCATATGAATTCACTTAGCGTTCAGATGAACATTGCGTCAAGCGTGTGCATAATCTGCCCAGGAATTAATCATTCGCGGGATTGAGGGCCTGTGGCCTGCGTATCTGCTTGATGTCGTGGTGGATTTATGGGCTTTGCAGCGGTCGCCGGGGTGGCGCTGACGCAGATGTGAACGGCGCAGATTTTTCTTCGCCGCCGGGGGTGACGTCAGGCAATGCGCAGCTCGACAGCCCCGGCCCGCAAAGGTGCAGGCCGAGCGCTGATTCCCTGCCGGGCGCCGATGCCCGTGCAATGGGGGTGTGAGAGGGGCTTTAGGCGCCGGTGAAGGTGGCTTTGTACTGGTCGCGCAGGATGTTCTTCTGCACCTTGCCCATGGTGTTGCGTGGCAGCTCATCCAGCACCACCAGCTTGCGGGGATGCTTGAACCGCGCCAGCACGTCGCGCACCCTGTCCATGATGGCATCGGGGTCAGGCGCGGCGCCGGGTTCCGGCACGATGACGCCCAGGACAGTTTCTCCGAAATCCGGGTGCGGCACGCCGATCACCGCGCTTTCCAGCACGCCCGGCTGCTCGTCCAGCACCAGCTCGATCTCCTTGGGGTAGATGTTGTAGCCGCCCGAGATGATCAGGTCCTTGTTGCGCCCGACGATCTGAACATAGCCGTCCCTATCGATCAGCCCGAGGTCCCCGGTGATGAAGAACCCGTCGCTGCGCAGCTCGGCGGCGGTCTTTTCCGGCATCTGCCAGTAGCCCTTGAACACATTGGGGCCGCGCACCTCGATCTGGCCGATGTCGCCGTCCGGCAAGGTTGCGCCCGTGTCGGGATCGGTGATCTTCAACTCCACGCCCGGCAAGGGGAAGCCGACGGTGCCTGCACGCCGCTCGCCCTCGTAAGGGTTGGAGGTGTTCATATTGGTTTCCGTCATCCCGTAGCGTTCCAGGATGCGGTGACCGGTGCGCTCTTCGAATTGCACATGGGTTTCCGCCAATAGCGGCGCCGAGCCGGAAATGAACAGCCGCATATGCGCGGTCAGATCGCGGGTGAAACGCGGATCCCCCAGAAGACGCGTGTAGAAGGTCGGAACCCCCATCATCGTGCTGGCCTTTGGCAGATCCGCGATGATGGCGTCCAGATCGAACTTCGGCAGGAAGATCATCGACCCGCCCGCCGCCAGGGTCACGTTGCTGGCCACGAACAGCCCGTGGGTGTGAAAGATCGGCAAGGCGTGCAGCAGGACGTCGTCGGCCGTGAAGCGCCATTCGCTGACCAGGGTGCGGGCGTTGGACAGAAGGTTGTCCTGCGTCAGCATCGCCCCCTTGGAACGGCCCGTGGTGCCCGAGGTATAGAGAAAGGCGGCCAGATCATCGCCAGAGCGCGAAACCGTGGAGTAGGCCCTATCCTGGCCGCTCGCGGCCTCCATCAGGCTGCCGCTGCCATCGGCGCCAAGGGTCATCAGCTGCGCGTCCAGATCCTGTGCTACCGGCGTCAGCCCCTGCAGGCTAGCGCCATCGCAGACGATCATCCGCGCGCCGCTGTTGTCGATGAAATAGGTCAGCTCATCGACCGTGTAGGCGGTGTTGAGCGGCAGAAAGACCAGTCCGGCTTGGGCGCAGGCGGCATAAAGCGCCAGCGCCTCGGGGGATTTCTCGACCTGAACCGCCACGCGGTCGCCCGGCGCAAGGCCCTTGCCCGTCATCACATGGGCGATCTGTGCCGCCGTCTCGAGGAACTGTTGATGGGTGATCACCTGACCGTCCGGCAGATGCAGGAAGGCGGTGGATTTACCGGCATGGGCGCCAAACAGCCCGTCATAAAGGGGATTTGCCATGGTCTAGCTACTTTCCGTTTTCTGCAGCTGCGATGCGGCGGCCAGGGCGCGGACCTCAGCCGTTGCGGCCACTTTCTGGGTGGTGGCGAAGTGTTCGTGGTTCTGGGCGACCTTCTTGAGGTCATAAAGGTAGTTGACCATCGCGCCGCCCGACTGCGCGCGCCCCTTGTCCGAGGTATCCGCATCGGCGTGCACCGCGTGGACAATGGCGCCATTGCCAAGGTGGAACCGGGCGACCGGATCATAGGGCAGACCGCCGCGTCCCTTGGCCGACAGCAGGTAATGGGCGGCATCGGCCTTGACCCGCTCCGGATCACCGGGATCCCAGTCAAACCCTTCCTTTGCGATCCAGCTTGCCAGTCCCGGGATCGGGGAGAGGGTGACAAAGGTTTTCAGTCCCGCCAGCTCAGTCGCAAGATCGGCGGCGACCTGTTTGATCAGCGAATTGCCGAAGGAGATGCTGGCCAGTCCCGCCTGACAGTTGGAGATCGAATAGAACACCGCCGTATCCGCCTCATCCGCGGTCATCGGTGTGCGATCCTCGGCCAACAGCGCCTGAACAGAGCCTGGAATGCCCTTGGTCAGGGCCACTTCGACAAAGATCAGCGGCTCGTCCGGCATGGCGGGATGGAAGAAGGCAAAACAGCGCCTGTCCGCCGGTTGCAGCCTGCGGCGCAGGTCGTCCCAGCTGTCGATGGCATGTACCGCCTCATAGGCGATGATCTTCTCCAGGATATTGGCCGGGCTTTGCCAGTTGATCGGGCGCAGCACCAGGAAGCCCCGGTTGAACCAGGAGGCAAAGAGATGGCGGAAATCCTGATCCAGCGCCTCCAGTTCGGGGATGCCCCGCCCCAGCCGCAACAGATCCGCCCGCATCCGCACCAGGGCGCCGGTGGCGCCGGGCACGCGGTTCAGGCGGCGGATCAGCTCTTGGCGGCGGGGCTCCACCGCCGCCATGAAGGCACGATAGCTGTCTTTCGAAGGCGCTTGTTCGTAGGCGTCCAGGCCATTGCGCACCGCTTCGGGGTCGATGTTCAGCTGGGTGGCGATATGGGTGAAGAAGGCCAGCTTCTTTTCGTCCTCCAGCCGCTCAAAGCCCGAGATCACCTCTTGTGCCAGCATCAGGCCCGAGGTCTCCCCGGCGGAGCCGACCAGATCCTCGGCCAGTTCCGTGATCGGGCGGCTGTCCCTTTGCCCGCCCCCGGGCCACAGGTAGCGGCGTTCGAAGACGGTGGACAGAAGATCGGCCAGAAGGGTCACAGCGCCCCTCCCATCACCATGTTCGGCAGCCAGGTGGCAAGGCCGGGGAAGAGGCACAGCAGGATGATGGCGATCACCATGCAGGCCACGAAGGGCAGCGATCCCATCAGGATGGTCTTCAGCGAGATATCCGGCGCGATGCCGTTGATCACGTAAAGGTTCAGACCCACCGGCGGCGAGATCAGCCCGATCTCCATGTTGATGGTCAGCACCACGGCAAACCAGATCGGATCAAAGCCCGCGGTGGTGATGATCGGCAACAGGATCGGCGCCGCCATCAGGATCACTGCAACCGGCGGCAGGAAGAAGCCCGCGATCAACAGGAAGACATTGACCGCCCCCATCAAGACCCAGCGGTTCACATCCAGCGTGCCGATCCATTCGGCGATCGACTGGGTGATGAAGAGCGAACTCAGCATGTAGGAGAACACACCGGCGGCGGCGATGATGAAGAGGATCATCACCGATTCCTTGGTGCTGTCACGCAGCACCACCCAGATATCGCGCGGGTTCCACAGCTTGTAGATCACCATCGCAATCACGAGGCACAGCAGCGCACCCACGGCGGCGGTTTCCGACGGCGTCGCAACGCCGCCATACATCGCGTAAAGCACGCCAAGGATGATCAGAAGGAAGGGCACCACGCGGGGCAGGATCTCAAACCGCTGCGCCCAGGTATAGCTGCCCGACCCCAGCCGCTGCGTATCGCCCGAGCGCCAGGTGGAATAAAGCGACCATCCCATGAACAGACCGACGAGCATCAGCCCTGGAATGACGCCCGCCAGGAACAGACGCCCGATCGAGGTCTCGGTGGCGATGCCGTAGACGATCATGGTGACCGAGGGCGGGATCAGGATGCCGAGCGTGCCACCGGCGGCGATGGAGCCCGCAGCCACCCCGTCCGGGTAGCCGCGCTTGCGCATCTCGGGGATGCCCATCTTGCCGATGGCTGCGCAGGTCGCCGGAGAGGACCCCGACATCGCCGCAAACAGCGCGCAGGCGCCAAGGTTGGAGATTACCAGCCCGCCGGGCACCCGGGTCAGCCAGCGCTCCAGCGCCTCGTATAGGTCGGCACCCGCGCGGGTCGAGGCGATGGAGGATCCCATGATGATAAACATCGGGATCGACAGCAGGGCAAAATTATCAAGCTTTCCGAACAGGATCTCGGGCATCAACTCAAGGCTGCGCATGCCGTCGAAGGCGATCAGGAAGCCGGCCGAAACGATCAGCAGGCCAAGCGCGACCGAGACGCCGGAAAACAGCACGAGGATAGTGGCAAGGGCGACCAGCCCGCCCAGGATAAGAGGGTCCATGGCTCAGATCTCCAGGCCGAAGGGTTTGTCGGCGCCAATCAGCAGGGCCACGAGGTCGGCAATCAGCTGCAACAGGAACAGGGCGAAGCCGATGGGAATTGCAAGGTAGGGAATCCAGAGCCGCACGCCCCAGACCGTGTCAGAGCGCCAGCCGCGCTCCCAGGCGAAATGCCAGTATTCGAACCCGTACCACAGCATGATCGCCATGATGCCGATCGACAGGATCGAGGTGAGGATGGCGAGGAAAAACCGCGCCCGTGGCGGCAGCGAAATCGGGATCAGATCCACGTTCACATGGCCGCGCAGACGCTGCACGTAGGGCAACCCCACAAGGGTCGCTGCAATGACCAGATAGATCACCGCTTCGGTCTGCCAGACGGTGGAGCCGTTCAGCACGAAGCGCACGACGATCATCTGGCATGTGATGGCCACGGCGGCCACGATCATGGCGGCTGCGCACCAGCCTGCAAGGGTCGACAGGGCCGCAACGGCCCGCAGGAACGGATTGTTCCCGGTGTTTGCGATCCTGGCCGAGCTTTGTCCTGCCATTCCCGCCTCCTGAATTTCTTGGGTCTTTGGGGGGCAGAGCGGACATGGGTCCGCCCTGCCGGTTCAGATCACTCGACGGCGAGTGCCAGGTCGAGCAGCGCCTGCCCGTCCGCAACCTCATCCACGAATTTCTTGTAGGAGGTTTCCATCGCCAGCTTGCGCCAGGCCTCGAAATCATCCGCGCTCATCTGCGCGATTTCCACGCCCGCGTCGGCAAAGACCTTGGCCGAGGCCGCATCCTGCTTCTTGGCTTCTTCCAGGTAATAGGCTTCGGCCTTTTCGGCGGCGGCCCGCAGGGCGTTCTGCTGCGCTTCGCTCAGGCCCTCAAAGGTGGACTTGTTCATCAGCAGCGGCTGATACATGAACCACAGCGCCACATCGCCGGCCGGGGTGTAGCAGCTCACTTGCTCGTAGATCCGGTAGGAGACAAAGGACGAGGACGAGGTATTCGCGGCCTGCAGAACGCCGGTCTGCATGGCGTTGTAGATTTCAGACGACGCCATCGAGGCGATGGAGGCCCCGGCGCCTGCCAGCATCTGCTCGAACGACTTGCCGGCCGCGCGGGTCTGCAGGCCTTCGATGTCGGAGGGCTTGGTGATGCACTTGTCCTTGCCGGCAAAACCGCCCGCCAGGTAGCCATGCACCAGAACCATAACGTCGTCTTCGGCCATCTTGGCCTCAAGCGCGTCCATGAAGGGCGAATTGCTGAGCCGCGCGGCATGGTCATGGTTCTTCACCAGGCCGGGCATCAGTGTCAGGTTATAGGCGGGCTGCTGACCGCCGGCATAGCTGAGCGGCAGAACGGTCATGTCCAGCTGGCCCCGGCTGAGCGGTTTGTACTGCTCGCGCGGCTTGAACAGGGATTTGGAACCGAAGATCTTGATCTCCAGATCCACTCCGGCGGCGGCGACCTCATCCGCGACGATCTGTGCGACCTTGTGGCGGATGTCCTTGTTCGACCACTGGTGCGACAGGCGCAGCTCGGTGGCATTGGCCAGAACGGCCGACGACAGAAGCGCCGCGGTGGCGACCGCAGCTTTCAGCATGGTTTTCATTTTTTTCCTCCCAGAACTTCCGGCCTTTTGCTGGCCGGAGATGCCCAAACGTAAGCGGCATGTGTTTTTCAAGTCAATCTTTTTGTATACAAGAATGCAAATCTTGAATTTGGTCAGGCGGGGTGCTACTGCGAAAGAATGGGACAGCGGCGTGCAGACACAATCGCGGAAGAGCTGGAAGAGCGGATCTTTGACGGGACGTTCTCGGATGGCGACCGTCTGGACGAGGTGCGGCTGGCGCAGCAATTCGGCGTCTCCAGAACGCCGCTGCGCGAGGCGTTTCAGCGGCTTGCCCTGTCTGGCCTTGTCGAACTGATCCCGCGCCGGGGCGCCTTTGTGCGTCAGCCCGGGCCGGTGGAACTGATGGAGATGTTCGAGGTCATGGCCGAGCTGGAGGCCGTCTGCGGGCGCCTTGCGGGCAAGCGGATCTCGGATCGGGCCCTGGCCGAATTGAACGACGCCAATGCCAAATGCCAGGCTGCGCTCGCGGCGCAGGACAGCGATGCCTATTACGTGGAAAACGAACGCTTCCACCACATTCTTTACCGCGAATCGGGCAACAGTTTCCTGCAGCAGGAAGCCTGCAAGCTGCACAAGCGGTTGAAACCTTTCCGCCGCCAGCAGCTGCGCTTTCGCGGGCGCCTGGCGCAGTCCATGGCCGAGCATGAGGCCGTGGTGCAGGCCCTGACCCATGGCGACGGCGAAGCTGCGGCAGCGGTTTTGCGCGAACATGTGGCGGTGCAGGGCGAGAAGTTCCACACCCTGATGGCCAGCCTCAAAAGCGCAGCGGAATAGTCCCGCCCCTAGCCCCGCTTCTAGTCACGGTGATGCAGGATGCGTCCGATGGTGTTCATCAACAGCTGTGCGGCCAGGATCGAGGTGCAGCCCGTCGCGTCGTAATCCGGCGCCACTTCCACCAGATCAAGCCCGACGATATCGCCGTGCTGGGCCAGCGCATCTATGAACTCCAGAACCTCGTAATAGAGAAAACCGCCGTGGCTGGGCGTGCCGGTGCCCGGCGCGATTGAAGGGTCGAAGGCGTCGATGTCGATGGTCAGGTAGTAGCGTTCCCCGCGCGGGATTCGGTTGATCAGCGCTTCGGTGCCCATCGCACGCACATGGCGGACCGACTGGATGTCCGACCCCATGGCGCGGGCGGCGTCATAACCATCCTTTGCGGTGGAAGAGACATTGCGGATGCCGATCTGGGTCAGCCCGGTGACATAGGGCTTTTCGGCAGCGCGGCGCATCGGGTTGCCATGGCCATAGCGCACCCCGTGGCGTTCATCCACGAAATCGAGATGCGCATCGATCTGCACCACATGGATCGGATCCTGATCGTCAAAGGCATTGATGCAGGGGATATTGACCGAGTGATCGCCGCCCAGGACCACCGGCAGGGCGCCGGCCTCTAGGATCTTGCGCACGCCGTATTCGATATTGGCGTGGCTTTGCAGCGTGTCGGTGTGGATGATGTCGGCGTCCCCCAGATCCACGATGCTGACCTTTTCGGGATCCAGATAGGTGACGTCATCCTCGAAATCATAGGCGCCCGCATGGCCGAAACTGAACAGGGTCGAGGCCTCGCGGATGGCGCGCGGCCCCATGCGCGCGCCGGACCGCCACTGGGCACCGAAATCGAAGGGCGCGCCAAGCACGGCGGCATCGGCATCGATGGCGTTCCAATCCTCCACGTAAGGATATTTGCCAAAGGTGCAGATGCCGACGAAGGGCAGGTTCAGCCGCCCGCTGTCATATCCGTGTTTGCTCATGCCGCGCTCCCCATTGTCTTTGCAGCCAGTAAGGGGAAGCGGCGTGGCCCGGTCAAGCGCCGGGTTGCACCGCGTCCGGATGGGCGGCGGCAAAGGCCGGATGTCGGGCGCAGGCGGCCTCGACCGCCAAGAGGCGCGGCATGTCCGAGATATCCGCCTCCCAGCGGCGCGCGTTGTAGATCTGCGGCATCAGGCAGATATCGGCCAGACCGGGGGTGTCGCCGGTGCAATAGGGAGCTTGCTCGAACCCTGCCAGCAGGGCTTCGAACGCCTGCAGGCCGGGGCGGATGAAATGCTGCATCCAGGCCTTGGGCATATCCTCGCGCCCGCCGCTGATCTGCGTGGCGTGGCGGGCAACGGCCAGGTTGCAGACCGGGTGCAGATCGATTGCGATGGATTGCGCCAGTGCCTGCGCCTGCGCGCGCTTGGCGGGTTCTTTTGGGAGAAGGTTCAGATCGCGGGTCTGATCCAGATAATCAAGGATCGCCAAGGATTGCGTCAGCCGCAGCCCGTCGATCTCCAGCACCGGCACGAAACCCTGCGGGTTGCGCGCCAGATGTTCAGGGCTGCGTTGCTCTCCCTTCACCAGATCGACGGGGATGGATTGATAGTCGATCCCTGCCAGGTTCAGCGCAATGCGCAGCCGGTAGCTGGCCGAAGAGCGCCAGTAATCAAAAAGAACCACATCCGTCATTTTGCCTCTCCCTATATGAAACCGCACCCGAACGGGCCGGGTGCGGTCTGTCATTTTGTGCCCGAGGATCAGGCCTTGTTCAATTCCTTGGCGTGCAGCCAGTCGGCGTGCTGGGGGGCCTTCTTGGTCTTGGACCATTCCTCCAGCATCTCCCATTTCACCGCGTCCAGCTTTTTCAGAAGCGCATCTTCTTCCGGATCGGGGCAGGCCAGTTCCACCCGGTGCCCGTTGGGGTCGAAGAAGTAGATCGAGTGGAAGATCGAGTGATCCGTCACACCCAGCACCTCAACCCCGTTGGCTTCAAGATGTTCCTTGAACTCGATCAGGGTCGCGCGGTCCTTCACCTTGAAGGCGATGTGCTGCACCCATTCCGGGGTGTTCAGATCGCGGCCCATCTCGGGCTTGGTGGGCAGCTCGAAGAAGGCCAGCACATTGCCGTCGCCTGCATCCATGAAGACATGCATGTAAGGATCGGGTTCATGGGTCGATGGCACGTGATCCTCGGCAATCGCCAGGACAAAGTCCATCTTCAGCATGGTGTTGTACCACTCCACCGTTTCTTTGGCGTCCTTGCAGCGGTAGGCGACGTGGTGGATTTTCTCGATTTTCACTTGCTCTCCTCCGAGGGCTGAAGCGCGGCTGCCGCCAGCGCCTGTTTCAGGATTGCGCGTTTCCCGATGTGATTGGACAGGACCAGAACCAGCCGCGCATTGAGCGCGTCGCTCTCGGTCTTGCTGAGGCCTTCGTGCACGGCCAGAAGATCGGCGTAGAAATCATCTGCGCCATCGATGTTCGGGGTCAGGATCAGTTGGTCGGACATCGCTGTTACTCCTTGCCCACGGCGCGGCGGATGGCGGCGCGGAACTGGTTGTCGTCATAGGTAGAGCGGCGCGCGGCCACGTGCTGATCCGGGCGGATCAGGTAGACGCCGCTGTCATTGTCGCCGAGATACCGTTCCTTCAGCGCCAGGGTGCGGTCGTCCTTCACGGACAGCGCCAGGCGGGTGACTTCGATACCGTCTTCCTCGATCACATCGGGGGCTTCGGCGTCGATGGTCAGAAGGGTGAACTTGTCCGCCAGTTTTGGCAGCAGGAATTCATCGCCAAGCGGCGCATCGGGGCAGGGGGAGCCGGGGCGGGTGCGCGCGGGCCCATCCTGCAGCGCATCGGCTGAATTCAAGGTAGAGCCGTCATAGGTACAGGGCACCGACAGGCGGCCCGAGTTCACCAGGGGACGGGCAAATTCATGATGCTCGCTGAGGTCCAGAACCGCATCGCGCAACACGCGGGACATTTCCGATTTCGGGGTGATGAAATCGGTGGAGCGGCTGGAATTCAGGATATTCTCATCGGCGCCGTGGATGCGCTCCTGATCGTAGCTGTCCAGCAGGCTTTCGGGCGCCTTGCCCTCCATCACCAGTTTCAGCTTCCAGCAGAGGTTGTCGGTGTCCTGCAGGCCCGAGTTCGCACCGCGCGCGCCAAAGGGAGAGACCTGATGCGCGGCGTCGCCGGCAAAGATCACCCGGCCATGGCGGAACTTCTCCATGCGGCGGCACTGGAAGGTGTAGATCGACACCCATTCCAGTTCGAACTTCACGTCCTCGCCCAGCATTTCCTTGAGGCGCGGGATCACATTCTCGGGGCGCTTTTCACGCTCCTTGTCGATGTCCCAGCCCAGTTGCAGATCGATGCGCCAGACGCCATCGGGTTGCTTGTGCAGCAGCGCCGACTGGCCCTTGTTGAAGGGCGGGTCGAACCAGAACCAGCGTTCGGTGGGGAAGTCGGCATCCATGATCACATCGGCGATCAGGAAGTTGTCTTCAAAGACGCGGCCGACAAAATCCAGCCCCAGCATGGTCCGGGTCGGGGAGCCTGCGCCATCACAGGCGATCAGCCAGTCGGCTTCGATGTTGTACGATCCTTCGGGCGTGTCGATTTCCAGCGTCACGTGATCGGGGTGGGTGCCGATGGCCGAGACCTTGTTGCGGCCGCGGATCTCAATCGGGGCGCCTTCGGCTTGCAGCTCCTTGACCCGGTTCACCAGGTACTCTTCAAAGTAGTACTGCTGCAGGTTGATGAAGGCGGGGCGCTGGTGGCCTTCTTCGGGCAGCAGGTTGAAATCATAGACCTGGCGGTCGTCAAAGAAGACCTTGCCGATGTTCCACTGCACGCCCTTGTCGACCATCGGCTGGCCACAGCCAAGGCGATCAAGAATTTCCAGCGGGCGCTTGGCAAAGCAGATCGCGCGGGAGCCGAAGCTGACCTTGTCGTTGTCATCCAGGATCACCGCCTCGATGCCCTGCTGGGCCAGGTCGATGGCGGCGGCAAGGCCGATGGGGCCTGCGCCAATGATCACCACCTTGCGCCGCACCGGCGCCGGGGCGTCCTGATCCGCATGGCGTTCATACGGGTACAGGGGCACTTCAAAGATCTTGTTCATCTGGTGTCCTCCCAAATGGTGCCGATTGGCACAGCTTCTCTGTTTCCCGGCCCTGTGATCAGGCCGGGAGGCTATGGTCATCGTTTCATGTCTTTTTGCGGGCCGGTACGATCTGGATCAAACCGGCCTACAGGTTGGATGGAACCTGGGGCTCCGCCCGTTCGGCCCTGAAACCATCCCTTGGGACGGTTTCCAAGACGGGCCTCACCCCTGCAAAGCTTCCCACATTTCCAGATCGCGCTGGGCGGTCCAGATGCGGGGGGTGTCGATGCCGCGGGCCTCGTCATAGGCGCGGGCGACGTTGAAGGGCAGGCAGTGTTCGTAGATCGCGTAGTCCTTGAACTTGGGATCGCATTCCTCGCGTACCGCGTCCCAGGCTTCTTTCAGGGTGCCGTTGCGGGCAGCCACACGGGCGGCGGGGCGGTAGGTGCTTTCGACGAAGTCGCGGGTGTTCTCGATGGCGGCGTTGACCATCTCCTTGCCAACCAGCGCATCGCCCCGGCCCGGCGCGATGGCGTCCACGTCGAAGGATTTGATGGCGTCCAGCGTGTCACCCCAGTCGCTGAAGTGACCGTCGCCGCAGTAGCAGGCCGAGTGGTATTCCACGATGTCGCCGGTGAACATGACGTTCTGGTCCGGCACGTGGATCACGATATCGCCCGCCGTATGAGCGCGGCCGAGGTGCATCAGATCAACGCGACGGTTGCCCAGGTAGATGGTCATATCTTCCGAGAAGGTGGTGGTCGGGTAGGTCAGGCCCGGAATGCTTTCGTGGCCTTCGAACAGGCGCGGGAAACGCTGGAACTCACTGTCCCAGTCTTCCTGGCCGCGTTCCACGACCATGGCGCGGGCGGCATCGCCCATGATGATCTGCTGCGCGCCAAAGGCCGAAGCGCCCAGTACCCGCACCGCGTGATAGTGGGTCAGCGCCACATGGGTGATCGGCTTGTCCGTGACCGAACGCACGCATTCGATCACCTTGTTGGCCAGACGCGGGGTCGCCTGCGCCTCGACGATCATCACGCTATCGTCGCCGATGATCACGCCCGAGTTCGGATCGCCCTCGGCGGTGAAGGCGTAAAGCCCCTCGCCCACCTCGGTGAAGCTGATCTTCTTTTCCGTCATGTCGCCTTGCGACGCGAATGCCTTTGCCATGTGTTCAGTCCTTTTGCGGTGGGCCGAAGACCGCGCGTTAGGGGCGGACTTCGGTGCCAGTGTTTCTTGAGGTTGCGCTTAGCGCTTGTAAGGGTCGTCCAGCGCGGGCAGCACCTTGCCCACACAGTCGCCAAAGCCGATCATGTAGCCGTCGCCCTTGGCCGCACCCTTCAGGGTCAGCGTGTCGCCATCGACGATGAAGGAGCGCTCTTCGCCGGTCTCCAGCGTCAGCGGCTCCTTGCCGCCCCAGCTGAGTTCCAACAACGAGCCACGGCTTTCCTTGGTCTCACCGGAAATGGTGCCGGAGCCCAGGAGGTCACCGGAATTCATCGGGCAGCCCGAGGTGCTGTGATGCGCCAGTTGCTGCGCGGCGGAGTAGTACATCTCTTTGTAGTTGGTGCGCGCGATGGTGGTTGCCTCCTTGCCTTCGGGCGCCATGGTGACCTCAAGGTCGATGTCATAAAGCATCGGCCCGCAGTCCTTGATGTGGTCCAAGAGCTCCACTTCGCGTTCCGGCGTGTCGCAGCGGAAGGGCTCCAGTGCTGCCTTGGTCACGATCCAGGGGCTGATGGTGGTGGCGGTCGCCTTGGCCTGAAACGGGCCAAGCGGCTGGTATTCCCAGGCCTGGATATCGCGCGCGGACCAGTCGTTGAGCAGCACGTAGCCAAAGATATTGGCGTCGGCCTCGGCCACGGTGATCGGGCCTTCGGAAGGGGTGCCGACGATGGCGCCCATTTCCAGCTCGATATCAAAGCGCGCGCAGGGCGCCCAGCGGGGGGCGTCGTCATTCGGGCCTTTCAGCTGGCCCCAGGGGCGGCGCACATCGGTGCCGGAGACCACGACGGACGACGCGCGGCCATTGTAGCCGATCGGAATATGCAGCCAGTTCGGCGGCAGCGCGTTTTCCGGGCCGCGGAACATGGTGCCGACGTTCACGGCGTGGTTCTTGCCCGCGTAGAAGTCGGTGTATTCGCTGACCATCACCGGCATGTGCAGCTCGGCGTCCTTCATCGGCACCAGGAGCGGCTCGACCTTGGCCTGTTCGGCAGCACCTTCGGACAGCAGTGCGATCAGCCGTTCGCGCAGGGCAGCCCAGACGGCGGGGCCTTCTTCCATCAGGTCGTTCCAGAAGGGCACTTCGAACAGGGCGTAGTCGGTCAGATCGATGAGACCCGCCTCTTCGGCGGCCTGCATGTCGAGGATCATGTCACCAATGGCGACGCCGCAGCGGGGGTCTTCTTCTCCAACGGAGAAGACGCCATAGGGCAGGTTGTTCAGCGGAAAGGGCGTGTCGGCGGAATTGGCCGAGGCGACCCAGGATTTCAAAAGGGGCATGGTGTCTCCCAAGTGTTATGTGCGGGCGCCGGGATCACCCCGGCGCTGAAAACGGCTATGGCTACAGGCTTACTTCAGGCCCGGCGTGCCGTCGAATTTCTTTTCGATGTCGGACCAACAGTCGATGTAATCGTCCTGCAGCGGCGCCTCCTTGGCGGCGAATTCGGTCAGGTGCTGCGGGAAGCGGGTCTCGAACATGAAGGACATGGTGTTTTCCAGCTTCTCCGGCCCGAGGTTCGAGTTCGACGCGCCTTCGAATGCGTTCTTGTCCGGCCCGTGCGGCAGCATCATGTTGTGCAAGCTCATGCCGCCGGGGATGAAGCCCTGGGGTTTCGCATCGTACTGGCCGTAGATATTGCCCATCAGCTCGGACATGATGTTTTTGTGATACCAGGGCGGACGGAAGGTGTTCTCGGCCACCATCCAGCGCTCGCGGAACAGCACGAAGTCGATATTGGCGGTGCCCGGCTGCCCCGAGGGCGCGGTCAGCACGGTGAAGATCGAGGGATCCGGGTGGTCGAACAGGATGGCGCCGACCGGGCAATAGGTGCGCAGGTCGTATTTCACCGGCGCGTAGTTGCCGTGCCAGGCGACCACGTCCAGCGGCGAATGACCGATCTTGGTTTCGTGGAACTGGCCGCACCATTTGATCGTCACGGTCGAGGGCACTTCGCGGTCCTCGAACGCCGCCACTGGCGCCTTGAAGTCGCGCGGGTTGGCCATGCAGTTGGCGCCGATGGGGCCACGGCCCGGCAGTTCGAACTTCTGACCGTAGTTTTCGCAGACGAAACCGCGCGCGGGGCCTTCCAGAACCTCGACCCGATACAGCAGACCACGCGGCAGGATGGCGATCTCTTTCGGCTCCAGATCGATGATGCCGAGTTCGGTGCAGAAGCGCAGGCGGCCTTCTTGCGGCACGACCAAGAGCTCACTGTCGGCCGAGAAGAAATAGCTGTCCGTCATCGACTCGGTCACCAGATAGACATGGCTTGCCATGCCGACCTGGGTGTTCACATCGCCGGCGGTGGTCATGGTGCGCATGCCGGTGAGCCAGGTCAGAGCCTCGCCGCCGTGGGCGACCGGATCCCAGCGGTACTGGCCGAGCGAGGTCACATCGGGATCGACGCAGGGTGCGGATTTCCAATAGGGCAGGTCGATCTTTTCATAGCGGTGAGAATGCTTCACCGAGGGGCGGATGCGGTAGCACCAGGTGCGTTCGACGCGTTCGGCGGTGAAGGCGGTGCCGCTCAGCTGTTCGCCATAAAGACCGTAGTTGCATTTCTGCGGGCTGTTCATGCCTTCGGGCAGGGCGCCGGGCAGGGCCTCGGTTTCGTAGTCATTGCCAAAGCCGGGCATATAGCCCTCATGCGGGCCCGCAAGCGACGGGGCCTGGATCATTTCGTGCGGATGTACAGGACGATTCATGGCGCGTTCCTCCTTTTCTGCTTGTCGGGGTAATAGTTGTTTTTGTAACTAACAAGGGCAAGGAGACCCAAATGCCCGAAAAAGATGATTTCCTTTTGCAGGATTTCCTGCCCTTCCTGCTGAACCGCGCGGCCGAGGAAAGCTCGCTCGCGTTTCAGTCCTACTACAAGAATCGCTATGGGATGCTGCGCAATGAATGGCGGGTTCTGTTCCATCTTGGCACCTATGGCACCATGACGGCCAAGGACATCGGCCAGCGGGCAAAGATCCACAAGACCAAGATCAGCCGCGCCGTGGCCAAGCTGAGCGAGCGGCGTTTCATCACTCGCAGTCGCGACGAAAGCGATCGCCGGTCAGAGCATCTGCAACTAACCCCGGCAGGAGAGGCCGCCTATCGTGACCTGCGCGGACAGGCGGCCAGCTATGACAAACAGCTGGCCGATCGGTTCTCGACGGAAGAAGAGCAGCTGTTGCGGCGGATGCTGCGGCAGTTGGCAGGGATCGAGCCATAGACATTTGCGCAAGGGGTGCCCAGATGACAGGGCACAGCCTCATGTGACCAGAGCGAAGGAGCGCCTGATGCAGCAGCCGGATACCCGTACCCTAGCCCTGATCACCTGGCTGGCAGAGCAGGGGCTGCGTTGCCAGGACCGGCAGGTCTTCCTCAACGGGTTCTGCGAGCAACTGATCAATGTGGGCGTGCCCTTGCTGCGGTTTCACCTGGCGCAGCGGGCCTTCCATCCGAAATTCGGCGGTATCGGCTTCAACTGGACACGCAACGAGGGCATTTCACAGGAGCACTACGAGCACCGGGAGGCGCCAAGGGAGATCTGGCTGCAAAGCCCGCTGTTCCACCTGCTGTCCCGGGATCTGGAGGAATTCCGCTCTGACCTGAATGCCGAGGACCGACAGAGGTTTCCGATATTGGAAGAGCTGCGTCGGCGCGGTGCGACCGACTATCTGGCGCAGGGGCTGCGGTTCTCTGACGAAGAAGGCCCGGTGGATCCCTACCATCCCTCCGAGGGCGTGTTGTTTTCCTGGAGCAGCGATCACCCGGATGGGTTTTCCGATGCGGATCTTGCGCTTTTGCGCTCTGTCGCGCCGCATATGGGGCTGGCGTTGAAATCCATGTCCAACCGGCAGATGGCCAGCGATCTGTTGCAGGTCTACCTGGGGCGCGACGCGGGACGGCGGGTCCTGTCGGGAGAGATCCAGCGCGGATCGTCGGACCGGATCAACGCGGTGATCTGCCTTTTCGATCTCAAGGGGTTCACCAGCCTGGCTGAACAGCTGCCCGGACCCGAGGTGATCGATATGCTGAACGATTACTTCGGGATCGCCGTGGCCGTGATCCAGGCGCATGGCGGCAATATCCTGAAGTTCATGGGCGATGGCATGCTGACCATGTTCAACCTTGGCTCCATCGCGCAGGATGCCAAGGCAGCGCTGGATGCGGCAGCTGAGCTGCGCACGAAGATCGGCGCCCGCAATGACGCGCGGACAAAGGCCGGATTGCCCGCCCCGGATTTCACCCTGGCCCTGCACGCGGGCGATATTCTTTACGGCAATATCGGCGCCCAGAACCGGCTGGATTTCACCGTGATCGGCCCGACCGTGAACCAGACAGCCCGGATTGCCGGGCTGCACCATTCGGTCGGGCAAAGCGTGATCCTGTCCCAGGAGGTGCAGCGCGCGGGCGCTGACGCCGGGCATGATCTGGTCTCGCTGGGCCGCTACATGCTGCGCAGCGTGCCCGAACCGATCGAACTGTTCACGATCTACGAAGGGTCTGAGACCCCGCGGTAGGGCCTAGATATTGACCTCGACACCGGGCAGGTTCAGCTCTTTCATCATGTCGCGCAGCTCCTGACGGGCAGCGATGTTGGAGATGTTGAGCTGCTTGATGCCGATATCCTTGAGATCCAAGAGCGTCAGCCCGCGCGGGAACAATTCGCGGAAGATCACCCGTTCGGAAAAGCCGGGGGCGACGCGGAAGCCGATGCGCTTGGACAGCATGTTGATGGCGCGTTCCATCTTTTCCTTGTTGACCATGCGCTGGGTGCCGACGCGGTTGCGGATCACGATCCAGTCGATCGGCTTCAGCCCGGCCTGGGCGCGCAGCTGGCGGGCGTTCCAGACCATCTCGGAATAGACCGAGGGGCCGGTGATCTTCTCGCCCTTCTCGTCGGTGTGGGCCAGAAGGTCGAAATCCACGAAACTGTCGTTGAGCGGCGTGATCAGCGTATCGGCCAGCGAATGGGCCACCTGGCTGAGCCGGGTATGCGATCCGGGGCAGTCGATCAGGATGAAATCCATGTCCGGCTCCAGGCTGGAGACGGCGGCCGACAGGCGGTGATCGTAGATGTTTTCGCCCGGCTGCAGGCTGTCGGGGTCAATGTCGGGCAGCTCGTGCAGCTCGACGATGGGCAGCTCCAGCCCTTCCTGCTTCATGAAGGCCTTGCGGTTTTCCAGATACCGCCCCATCGAGCGCTGCCGCAGGTCCAGATCCAGCGCGGCCACCTTGTGGCCCATCCGGGCCAGGGCGGTTGCCACATGCATGGAGACGGTGGATTTGCCCGCACCGCCCTTTTCGTTGCCGACGACAATGATATGCGCCATTCAGTGATCCCTCTGGTTCCCCGCGCGCCCGGCGCGATTTTCTGCGGACTATAGCCAGAGCCCGAATCATTGAAAAGCGCAGAACCGCCTTAATTAGAGCCTGATCGGCGGCAGCTACAGCATCAGCCATAACAAAAACGCCGCCCGGTGGGGCGGCGTTTTCTTGATACCAGCAGGTGCTGTGGCTGATTAGAAGCCCAGACCTTCGTATTTCTTCTTGAACTTGGACACGCGGCCACCAGCGTCCATCAGGCGGGTCGAACCGCCGGTCCATGCGGGGTGCACGGAGGGGTCGATGTCCAGCGACAGCTGGTCGCCTTCCTTGCCCCAGGTGGAGCGCATCTTGATGATGGTGCCATCGGTCATCTTGACGTCGATGAAGTGGTAATCGGGATGGGTGTCGGCTTTCATGATACCACTCCTTATGCTTTGGTTTTGTAGTTTGCGTCTTCGGCGATACGGGCAGATTTGCCGCGGCGCGAACGCAGGTAGTACAGCTTGGAACGACGCACGCGGCCACGGCGCACGACGGTGATGCTGTCGATGTTGGTCGAATGCAGCGGGAACACACGCTCCACGCCTTCGCCAAAGGAAATCTTGCGGACGGTGAAAGAACCGGCGATGCCCGAACCATTCTTGCGGCTGATGCAGACGCCTTCGTAGTTCTGGACGCGCGAACGCGAGCCTTCGGTCACTTTGTAGCCGACGCGGATGGTGTCACCGGCTTTGAAATCGGGGATCTCTTTCCCCAGGGCGGCGATCTGTTCCGCCTCCAGCTGTGCGATCAGGTCCATCTGATCATCTCCTAATATTTGCTCGTGGTTTGGCCCACGAAGATTTGCGCGTCCTGAGAGCTCTTGGTCTTCATCGGGTCCCGCGATGTGCAGCCCGCCAGAGGTCAGATCGTCCGTTCCTTTTAGGTTCGCTCCTGCGCGGCGCTGAGGGGGTCGAAGAAGACCGGTCAGAAGGTGCCGTGCATTGCAAAACGACTCGGGTTCGCAAAAGCGAATCCAAGTAGGCGGTCTCTAGGGGAAATGCGCGCCCGGATCAAGAGGCAGCTGCGTAATGCCCCTGCGCAGTCACTGCCTGTGCAGCAGGGCCCCGTAGAAGTTGATGCCACGCTCCAGGTTTTCGATCGACAGGCGCTCGTTGGTGCCGTGGATGCGGGGCAGATCAGACCCGGTGACCTTGAAGGGATTGATGCGATAGGCATCCCGCGCTGCCTTGCCATAGTGGCGCGCATCGGTGGCGGCAATGGTCAGGCCTGGAACCGTGGCCAGCGGGCCAAAGGCGTCCAGGATCGAGCTGCGAATCTGACCATAGCCTTCGGCCTTGGAAGAGGACACCGGCGAGGCCGGGTTGGCCAGCGCGGCATCGTAGCGGATTTCCACCTTGGGATCGTCGATGGTGCTGCGGACATGCTCCACCACGTCCTCGATACTGTCGCGCGGATGGATGCGGAAATTGATCTTGGCAGAGGCTTCGGCGGCCAGGACGTTTTCCTTGCTCGACCCGGTCAGCATGGTGGGGGCGGTGGTGGTGCGCAGCATGGCATCCGTCGAGGGCGATCCCGACAGCAGATGTTCAAGCAGGGGATTGAACAGCCAGCGATTGGCAAAGACCACCCGCTGCCCCATCGGGAAATGCTGACCAAGCGCGTCAAAGAATTCTTCCGAAATGCCATTCAGCCCGCCGGGCACCGGGTTGGCCTGCAGCCGTTCCACCGCGCGGGCGATGCGCCCCACGGCAGTGACACGCGGCGGCATCGAGGAATGCCCGCCTTCCGATTGGGCGACCAGCTCCAGCGTGACATAGCCTTTTTCAGACAGGTTGATGCTGGCCACCGGTTGCTCCAGTCCCGGGATGATCTTGTCGAGCACAAAGGAGCCTTCATCCAGCATCCAGTCCAGCTCGACGCCCTGCTTCTTCAGATGCAGGGCCACGGCCATTGCGCCTAGGCCGCCCACTTCTTCGTCGCCGCCAAAGCTGAAGTAGACCGTGCGTTTGGGGGTGAAGCCCTGGGTGATCAAATGTTCGGCCGCCGTGAGCAGGGCGATGGCGGCGCCTTTGTCATCCAGCGTGCCGCGGCCCCAGACAAAGCCATCCGCGATGGTGCCAGAAAAGGGCTCATGCTCCCACAGGTCGTGGGATCCGGGCGCGATCGGGACCACGTCATAATGGGCGGCCAGCAGGATCGGGGCCAGGTCAGGGTCACTGCCCTGCCAGGTGTAGAGCGGTGTTTTGCGCGCCAGCAGATCCCGCGACATGGTCTGATGCACCGCCGGGTAGCGCTCCTGCAGGAAGCCGAGGAAGGCATCAAAATCGGGATGGGTCAGATCGGGCGAGACGGTTTGGAACCGCACCGCTTGCGACAGGCTGGCCGTGGCCTGCTCGATGTCAGCCCCCAGATCAAAGATCTCGGCATTCTCTGGCAAGGGCTCCGGGGCATAGCGCAGGGTGTTCACCGTTAGCACGGCCCCCAGCAGCACGAATGCAATGGCCAGTCCCGCCAGATGCCGTTTCACAAACCGCAACATCTTGACCCTCTCCCCGTTTGGATTTGAGTCTCATGATGGCGGCATCGGGCCGTTCTGTCGCCCCTGACGAGGCGTCAACGCCCCGCGACAGCTTGGAAGACCTGCCGGGCTGCGCAAGCCCGTCGTATCAAGCAAAACACCCCCGATGCTGTGGTCGGGGGTGTTTTTATATCTGTGCTCTGCGCGCCTGGATCAGGCGGTCTGATCGTCCACCGCGGCGTCGGGGGCGTTCTTCTTGACCGACTCGATGCCATTGTCACGGCCCGAGGCACTGGTATAGCTCTGCGAGGTGCCGATCACCTGGCCGTTGGTGGCCTTGAGGTTGAACATGAATTTCCCGGCAGAGGTTTCCTTGCGCTCGTAGCGCGCATCCTCGGGGGCGTTCTTCTTGACCGAGGCGATGCCGTTTTCGGCGCTGGCCTTCTGCTTGTAGCCTTCGCTGGCCAGGATGTTCTCGCCGTTGCCCGCCTTCAGACGAAAGCGGAACTCGCCAGCCTTGTCTTCATAAAGTTCAAATTTCCCAGCCACCTTATGACCTCCTGTCATCATAAAAACTCAAGGTAGAGATAAGCACGGCTTGGCCTTCACGGCAACGGCTTCCAAGGGGAAAAGCCGGGCTGGGACATCAGGAAGGATGACCAGAGGTCAGCTTTCGTCCCGCTTGCGGCTGTAGCTTTCCCACAGGTCGGGGCGGCGCGCCTTGGTGATCTCTTCGCTCATCTGGTGGCGCCACTCGGCGATCTTGCCGTGGTGGCCGGACATCAGGATCTCGGGGATCTCGCGGCCCTTCCATTCGGCGGGGCGGGTGTATTGCGGATGCTCCAGAAGCCCGGAGGAAAAGCTCTCTTCCTCGGTCGAGGCCTGGTTGCCAAGAACGCCGGGGATCAGCCGCACCGTGGCATCGATCAGCGCCTGGGCGGCGATCTCGCCGCCGGTCATGACGAAATCGCCAAGGCTGACCTCCTGGATGCCGTAATGCTCCAGCACCCGTTCGTCGACCCCCTCGAAGCGGCCACACAGAAGCGTCATGCCATCGCAGCGCGCGAGGTTCTGCATCATCTTCTGATCCATCCGGCGCCCGCGCGGCGACAGGTAGATCAGCGGCCAGTTGCCGCGCGTGCCTTCCATCGCGTGTTCGATCGCATTGCCCAGCACATCGGGGCGCAGCACCATGCCCGCACCGCCGCCCGCAGGGGTGTCATCCACGTTGCGATGCTTGCCGACGCCGAACTGGCGCAGATCGATGGTTTCCAGCTGCCACAGCCCCTCCTGCAGGGCCTTGCCGGTCAGGCTTTCACCCAGCACACCGGGAAAGGCGCTGGGAAACAGCGTCAGGATCTTCGCCTTCCACACGCCCGCCAGATCCGGCGTCGGGGTCATCAGCTCGCGCGGCTTCAGGGTCGGGCGGATCGCCTTGCGGCCATGAGATTTGGCGGGAGGCTGTGCCGACGTGGGTTTGGAAGGGGTGTCGCTCATTGCGGATCTGCCATCTGTGAACGGGGTGTGCCGGTCCTATAACGCCCATGTGCCGGGTTTGAAACCGCGGGCGCGAAGACCGGCTCAGAACAGGCCTTCGGGCGGGTCGGCGATGATACGGCCCTGCTCCAGGTCCACCGTGGGTACCGCCGCGAGGGTAAAGGGCAGAAGAACCGTGGTCTTCAACCCGGCTCCATGCAGTTCGAGCAGGTCCGAGGCGCCGTGGTTCTGCACCGATTTCACCCGGCCCAGAAGCGTGCCGCCGGTGTCATAGACCTCCAGACCGATCAGATCGGCGTGGTAGTATTCGTCATCCGGCAGGCTGGGCAGGCGATCGCGCGGGGCAAACAGGCGCAGGCCTTTCAGGGCATCGGCCTGCTCCTTGGTCTCCACGCCGCTCAACCGGGCGGTAAAGCCGTTCTTGATCGCCGCGGTCAGCGTGACCGTGAAACTGCGGCTGCCATCCTCGGAACTGAGCGCACCATAGGTCTCGATGTCTTCGGGAATGGAGCAAAAGCTCTTCAGGCGCACCTCGCCGCGCACCCCAAAGGCGCCTGCCACCGCGCCGACGCAGATCAGATCGCTCATGGGAAAATCCTGTATGGCTGTTGATTGCTGGCCGAATTCATTCCACACTATCTGGGCTATTGGATCTTTTTTCACAAGATCTAGTTTATGGCGGGTGTCGGGCTGGCAGCACCGACGGTCCTATGCTTGCCACAAGTCTTGTATGCGAATGTAGATTTTCCGGATTTTACGGTGCACACCGCGCAAGAGGTCGGCGATGCAGGTTGCTGTTTCGGTTCTACCCCATCTTGATCTGGCCTATATCCAGTATCGCGGCCGCTTTGCCGTTGCCGACCTGCCGCGCGTGGCCGAGGCGGTGAACAAGATCGAAGGCTACTCGGACATGGGGGCGACCTTTGACGACATGAGCCTGGTCACAGACATGGATATCGGCTTTGCGGATCTCAGCAATGTTGCGCGGCTGACCTCGGAACGCCTGTGGGCTCAGGGGCGCGTGTTGCGCTCGGCGATCTGGGCGCCTACGGATCTCAGCTTTGGACTGGCGCGGATGTATCAGATGGCCTCGGCTATGCGCGGCAATCTGGAGGTGGAGGTCAGTGCCGATCAGGCCAGCTGCCTGGCATGGCTGGGCCTTGATTTCATATCCATCGATGAGCTGCTGAATGGGGCGCGGGTCGTGGTGCTGCCCGAACAGGCCTAGCGCGTCTCGATGACCAGGGATGCGGCGCGGCTTTCCCAGCCCTTCTGTTCCAATTCAGGCGTGTCGACCTCGGTGACTTCCGGATGACCGATGCAGAAATAGCCGACCAGTTGCCAGCCTTCGGGGGCGTTCAGGTCGCGGTTCAACTGCGCGGGGTCCAGGACCGAGACCCAGCCCAGGCCCAGCCCTTCGGCGCGCAAGGCCAGCCAGACCAGGGTGATGGCCGAGACCACCGAATAGCGGCGCATCTCGGGCATGCTGCCCGCGCCAAGGCCATGGCCCTTGGTCGTGGTGTCGTCGCAATAGACGGCCAGCTGCACGGGCGCCTCGCGCATCCCCGACAGCTTCAGCCCGGCATAGCGTTCCGCCTGTGCGCCCGAATAGCCCTGCAGGGCTTCGGCATTGGCGGCCTCGAAATTCTTCAACGCGGCGGCGCGGGCGACTTCACTGGTGATGCGAAGGATGCGCCAGGGTTCGCTGAGGCCCACTGAAGGCGCCAGTGAAAACGCAGAGAGGCAGCGCGCAAGCACTGCCTCATCCACTGGATCAGTGCGAAACCGGCGCACATCGCGCCGGAGCCGCATCAACCGGTCCAATTCGCTGCGGAAGCCTTCGGGGAACGCGCCCTCTGTGACGGTATCCCGCAGCGTCATGGTCTTATTCCGCGTCGGCGGGTGCTTCTGCTGCTTCAGCCGCTTCGGCAGCCTTGGCGGCTTTTTCTTCAGCGCGCTCCTGGGCTTTCTTGCCGGGGACGGCTTTCTGCGGGTTGTTGCGCTCTTTCTTTTCCAGAACGCCAGCCGCTTCGAGCATGCGGGACACGCGGTCGGTGGGCTGGGCGCCCTTGTCGAGCCATGCCTTGATCGCGTCGACGTCCATTTTCACGCGCTCTTCGCTGTCTTTGGGCAGCAGCGGGTTGTAGGTGCCGAGCTTCTCGATGAAGCGGCCGTCGCGGGGCATGCGGCTGTCGGCAGCCACGATGCGGTAGAAGGGACGCTTTTTCGAGCCGCCGCGGGCCAGACGGATTTTCATTGCCATGGGTTCAGTCTCCTTTGATGGCGTTGACCGGGGTGGACCCGGTTATTTCGTTCAGTCTCGTATGTGCCAGGGGATCGGGGAGGATCATTCCTGGTGTTTCTTGTGGTGGCGGATGACCTCATCGATGATGAAGTTCAAGAACGCCTTGGCGAATGCAGGGTCCAGATCTGCCTGCTGCGCCAGGTCTTCAAGCCGTGCGATCTGCTTTGCCTCGCGGGCCGGATCGGACGGGGGAAGGTCGTGTTCGGCTTTCAGCTTGCCCACCGCCTGGGTGTGCTTGAAGCGTTCGCCTAGGGTGTAGACAAGGATCGCGTCCAGCCGGTCGATGCTTTCGCGGTGGCCTTTCAGGATTTCTGCGGCACGGGCCACATCGTCGCGTGTCGTATCAGTCAATGGCCCATCCTTTCGGTTTGAACAGCGGGTCGGCATAGTGGCTGATTTCCATCTCGATCCCATGGGCGATCTGGCTGCCCTTCAGTGCCGCCGGGGACGGATGCCGGTAGACCGCATCGCTGCCGTCGATGGTTTCGGCCTCATTGTCCTTCTTGGCGCCAAGCCGTTCGGCCAGGCGGATGGAATCGAGGTTCTTGGGGTCGATGTAGCTGACCGCCGTGTCCCAGCCCAGGGTTTCGTAGAAATAGCGGCGCGCAGCACTGGTGGCTTCCAGCGCGTAGCCCTTGCCGGCCTTGTCGGGCCAGATGATCCAGGCGATTTCACGCTCCGGCCAGCCTGCGGGTTTCCAGCCGCCGGCCATGCCATAGGTTTCGTCCGTCACCTTGTCGTGGATCATCCACATGCCGAAACCGCGGATCTGCCAATGCCCCATTTCAGCGGCATAAAGCATCCAGGCCTCATAGGTGTTGAGCGGCCCGCCCATGAAACGCGCGCGATAAGACGAGAAGGTCGCCTTGAAGTTCGGGTAATCCTCGGGCTCGGGGCCGCGCAGGATCAGGCGTTTGGTCTCGAGGGTGGGGATGGAGGACGTGGACATTACGCGTAGGCCTCCATGCCGCCGTCGGCCAGCTCCGCCGGGGAGAGGTGGCGCCAGAGTTCCAGCGTGCCAAGGCGCGGATGGGTATAATCGTCACCGCGGCGCGCACCCAGCCGTTTCGCCACCGCGCGGGAGGCGTGATTGTCCGGATGCACCAGGCTGATGGCGGTCTCCCAGCCCAGAGCGTCATAGGCATAGGAACGGGCCGCCATGGCCGCCTCGGTCGCATAGCCCTTGCCGCCGAAGCCTTCGAACAGATCCCAGCCGATTTCCGGCTCGGGCCAGCCATGGGGATTCCAGAGGCCGATATTGCCCGCCAGCTTGCCCGAGGATTTCTCGTCCACGCTCCAGCGCCCGTAGCCCAGCATCTGCCAATGGCCGATCTCGCAGGCGAGGTGCCGCCAGACCTGTTCCGGCTTCATCTGACCGCCCACGTAAGTTGCGCGATCAGAGGCATAAAACTCGCACATGGTGTCGAAATCCGACAGCGCAGGGGCGCGCAGGATCAGGCGTTCGGTCTCGATGGTGGGGACGGTCACGGTCATGGGGCGTTACTTCTTCTTGCCAAAACCGGAGAGGCCACCGGGCAGGCCGCCCATGCCCCCAAGACCGGGCAGGCCACCGGGCAGACCGCCCTTGCCGCCAAGCGCCTTGGCTGCGGCCTCCATCGCCTTGGGGTCCAGCTGGCTGGGATCCATGCCGCCGGGCAGACCGCCTGCCATATCGGGCATGCCGCCACCCTTGCCGAACATGCCCTTCATGGCCTGTTTCAGCATCTTGCCTTTGCCCATCTTGCCCATCTTCTTCATCACATCCGCCATCTGGCGGTGCATCTTCAGAAGCTTGTTGAGGTCGGAAACCTCCATGCCGGAGCCCGCCGCGATGCGCTTCTTGCGCGAGGCCTGCAGCAGGGCCGGGTTGGCGCGCTCCTTCTTGGTCATCGACTGGATCATGGCGATCTGGCGCTTCAGCACCTTGTCGTCCATGCCGGAGTCTTCGACCTGTTTCGCCATCTTGGCCATGCCGGGCATCATCTGCATCATGCCCTGCATGCCGCCCATCTGGAGCATCTGTTCAAGCTGCATCTTCAGGTCATTCATATTGAAATGACCCTTCATCATGCGCTTCATCATCTTCTCGGCCTGTTCGGCCTCGATGGTTTCCTGCGCCTTCTCGACCAGGGCCACGATGTCGCCCATGCCAAGAATGCGGCCCGCGATCCGGTCCGGCTCGAAGGTCTCGATGGCGTCCATCTTCTCGCCAAGGCCGACAAAGCGGATCGGCTTGCCGGTGACGGCGCGCATCGACAGCGCCGCACCGCCGCGCCCATCGCCGTCCATCCGGGTCAGAACCACGCCGGAGATGCCGATCTTGGCGTCGAATTCCTCGGCGACTTCGACCGCGACCTGACCGGTCAGACCATCGACCACCAGCAGGGTTTCGCGCGGCGAGACCACATCGCGCACATCCTCGACTTCCTGCATCAGGACTTCGTCGATCTGCAGGCGACCGGCGGTATCCAGCATATAGACGTCATAGCCACCCAGTGCCGCCTGCTGCTTGGCGCGTTTGGCGATGTCGACGGGTTTCTGGCCCTTGACGATGGGCAGGGTGTCGACGCCGATCTGGGTGCCCAGGACCGCCAACTGATCCATCGCGGCCGGGCGATAGACGTCGAGCGAGGCCATCAGGACCTTCTTGCCCTCTTTTTCCTTCAGCCGCTTGGCCAGCTTACCGGTGGTGGTGGTCTTACCCGAGCCCTGCAGGCCGACCATCAGGATCGGCGCGGGCGGGTTGTCGATCTTGAGCGTGCCCGGATCGCCTTCACCGCGCAGGGTTTCGACCAGGGCATCATGGACGATCTTGACGACCTGCTGGCCGGGCGTCACCGATTTGGTCACGGCCTGGCCGGTGGCCTGATCCTGTACCTTCTTGACGAAATCACGCGCCACGGGCAGCGAGACGTCCGCCTCCAGCAGGGCGACGCGCACCTCGCGCAGGGCGGTCTTGACGTCTTCCTCGGAGAGGGCGCCCTGTTTGGTCAGCCGGTCAAATACACCGGAAAGGCGTTCGGATAGATTTTCAAACATGCCTTGCGGCCTCCTTTGAGCCGGTTTCGGTTTTCTGCCCCCGGTATGTAGGGACCACGACGCCCATGCACAAATGCCCCCACGGGCGTAACACGCTGGTGGAGGGCGATCCCCGGCAATGCACGGGGACCGGAAGACATGGGAATCTTCCGGAAAGTTGCGCTGTCCCTACGCCGGATCGGTTGGGGAGTCAACTCTGCTGGGGTTTGTAACCGGAGCAGGGCGCCGCATTGTGCCTTGGGCAGATTTGCGGCATGAGAGGCAACAGCACATGACCAATAGCGGATCGACAGCCAGATGAATACCAGCGCCGGGGACATTTCGACCATGCCCGTCTCTTCAGATGCGCTCTTGGCGCGGCTGGATGACTGGGGGCTGGCCTACAGGCTTCACGAACATATCCCCCTGCGCACCGTCGAGGATGCCAAGACGGTGGAAGATCAGATCATGGAGCCGGGCCTTACCACGCTTCGGATCAAGAATCTCTACCTGCGGGATCGCAAGAAGCGCAACCTCCTGGTCTCGGTCGAGCAGGACCGCGAGATCGACCTCAAGGCACTGGGCAAGGAGATCGGCGCGCCGGGGCTCAGCTTTGGTTCGGCGGATAGGCTGATGGAGCACCTGGGGATCTTTCCCGGCGCCGTCAGCCCGCTGGCGATGATTACCGGGGCGCAAAAGGGTGTGGCCTTCCACCTGGATCGCGCCGCGCAGCAGGCGGATGTGATCTCGATGCATCCGCTCATCAACACCCGCAGCGTCGTCATGGCGCGCGGCGACCTACTGGCCTTCCTTGACCGCATCGAGGTCGAGGTGAACTGGATCTGAAACACGGGCAGCGCCTTGCGTTTCGCATATATAAGGAATGACATCCCATGGCTGACAACAAACGTATCGTCCTGTCCAGCGACCACGCCGCCATCGACATGCGGCAGGCCATCGCGAAACATATCGCGGCAAAGGGCTGGGAGGTGGTCGATATCGGCCCCACCACCCCCGAAAGCACCCATTATCCCAAGCACGGCGAAGCAGCGGCGCAAAAGGTTGCCTCGGGTGATTGCGCGCTGGGCATCATTCTCTGCGGCACCGGGCAGGGCATCATGATGGCGGCCAACAAGGTCAAGGGCATTCGCTGCGGCGTCTGCTCGGAACCCTTCTCGGCCCGCATGACCCGGGAACACAACGATGCCAACATGCTGTCGATCGGGGCGCGCGTGGTCGGGGAATCGCTGGCGCTGGAGATCGTGGACGCCTTCCTTGACGCCGCGTTCGAAGGCGGTCGCCACGGCACCCGCGTCGATATGATCAAGGAGATCGAAGCCTGAGCGGTTTCGATCCTGCCAAAGACAAAAGAGCCCCCGGATCCGGGGGCTCTTTTCGTTTCTATGAGAGAGGGGCGGGAGCCGGATCAGGCCGCCAGCGCCTCGATCTGGGATTTTGCCTTGGCGAGGGCGGCGCCTTCGTCGATGGCCAGGGTGTCGGCTGCGACGATCTCGACCTCGGTGATGCCCATGAAGCCCAGCATGTGGCGCAGGTAGCCGGTGGCGAAATCCACGGCCGACCCGGCCTCGGTGCCGCCCGAGGCAACCGCGATGATGGCGCGCTTGCCTTCCAGCAGGCCAGCGGGGCCAGCCTCGCTATAGGCGAAGGTCAGGCCAACGCGGGCGACCAGGTCGATCCAGGCCTTCAGACCGGCAGGCACCGAGAAGTTGTAGATCGGCGCGCCGATCACCAGCGTGTCGGCGGCCTTCAGTTCCTCGACCAGCGCGTCGGACAGGGCCAGCAACCCTTTCTGTTCGTCGCTGCGCTGATCGGCAGGGGTGAAGTTGGCGCCGATCCAGGCCTCGTCCAGCAGCGGCAGCGGTGTCGCCAGGTCACGGCGGATCACCTCGTCAGCGCCGAGGCGCGCGACGATCTGGGCGGTCAGATCGCGGGAGACGGAGCCTTCGCGGCGGGCGGAGGAGTCGATATGCAATACGGTCTTGGTCATTGTGTTTTGTCCTGTTCTGGGGTGAAGCTTTGAAAACACAAATGTGTCATTGCAATTTTGAACGCAATTCTCGATATTTCACAGGATATGCGCAAATTTGCACATGGGGCCGCCCTCTGCAAATTGACAACGGAGAGACAGATGGAAAACTGGGATGAGGTGCGCACGGCCTATCAGGTGGCGCGTATGGGCACCGTCAGCGGCGCCGCCGAGGTCTTGGGCGTCCACCACGCCACGGTGATCCGCCATATCGACGCGATCGAGGCGCGCCTGGGCGTCAAACTGTTCCAGCGCCATGCCCGTGGCTATACCCCGACCGAATCCGGGCAGGATCTGTTGCGGGTGGCGCAGACCACCGATGACCAGTTCAGCCAGCTGGCCGGGCGGCTCAAGGGGCAGGGCGACGAGGTCACCGGCGAATTGGTCGTCACCTCCCTGTCCTCCCTGTCGCACCTTCTGGTGCCGGTGCTGACGGATTTCCAGCAGATGCATCCGGGATTGATCATCCGCTACCTGACCGGAGAGCGCCTGTTCCGTCTGGAATACGGCGAGGCCCATGTGGCAATCCGGGCCGGGAATGCGCCGGACCAGCCGGACAACGTGGTGCAACCCTTCCTCAGCCAGCGGGTCGGTATGTTTGCAACGACCGATTACGTGGAACGGTACGGCATGCTCGGTGGCGTGGAGGACCTGCACAACCACCGCTTTGTGGGCAGCGACAATGAGAACAGCCGGGCGCCGTTCTATCGCTGGCTGCGCGAGCATACGACGCCGGAGACCATCATGTTCCGCTGTACCGATGGGGTTGCCATGCAGGAGGCGGTGCTTGCCGGGGCGGGGATCGGTTTCCTCTCGCTCTGGGAGGCCGCGCGTCACGACAACCTTGTGCAGATGATGGAACCCTTGAAGGAATGGGAGGGCAGCCTGTGGCTGGTCACCCATGTGGATTTGCATCGCACCAACAAGGTGCAGAGCTTCCTCAAGTTCCTGAAAGAAAGGTCCAAGGAATGGGTGGCATGACTCCTGCCCTGAAGGGGCATCTGGCCATGCTGTTGTTCTCGGCGCTGGTGGCGGGGTCATTCTCGCTGGGCGTGATGGTGGCCAATGAGATCGCGCCCGCGGCATTGAACGCGGCGCGCTTTGCCTTGGCTGCGGTGATCATCGGCGCGGTTGCCATTGGGACGCGGAAACTCCGCGCCAGTCATTTCCATGCGCCCTGGCGGTTCCTGGTGCTGGGCGGGCTGTTCGCGGCCTATTTCGTGCTGATGTTCTACGGGTTGAAGACGGCGGACCCGGTCAGCGCCTCGGCGGTTTTCACCCTGACCCCGGTGATGAGCGGGGTGTTCGGCTGGATCCTGTTGCGGCAGGTGACCACCCCGCGCATGGCGCTGGCGCTGGCCATTGGTGCCACAGGCGCGCTTTGGGTGATCTTTCGCGCCGACTGGTCCGCCTTTGTCGTCTTTGAGATCGGCCAGGGCGAGATGATCTATTTCCTCGGTTGCGTCTCCCACGCGATCTATACGCCCATGGTGCGCAAGCTGAACCGGGGCGAGCCTGCGGTGAGTTTCACCTTTGGCATGCTGATTGCGGGTGCGGTGATCCTGACGGTCTTTGGCTGGAGCGACATCCGCACGACCGCTTGGACCGACCTGCCGGGCATCGTCTGGGTGGGGCTGTTCTATCTGGCGATCTTCGCCAGCGCGACGACCTTCGTGCTGCTGCAATACGCGACCCTGCACCTGCCCTCGGCCAAGGTGATGGCCTATACCTATCTCACCCCCTCTTGGGTGATCGTCTGGGAAGTGGCGCTGGGCCGCCCAGTGCCCTCGGGACTGCTTCTTGTTGGGATCGCGCTGACGGTGATCGCGCTGGTGCTGCTGTTGGAGGATGACGCGAAACCTGCCCGCGCGCCGAGCTGATCCCGCCTATTCGCGGTTCTCATCCTCGCCACCCAGTTCGGAAGCAAGGAAGCGTTCAAAGGCATCAAGGTTCACCGGCTCGAACTGGCCAAAGCCCTGCATCCAGACCGAAGCGCCGCGCAGCGCATCCGGTTGCAGCTTGCACCATTTCACCCGGCCCCGTTTTTCCTGCGCGATCAACCCTGCGCGGGTCAGGATGGTCAGGTGCTTGGAAATCGCCGCCAGCGACATCTCGAAGGGTTCGGCCACATCGGTCACGGCCATGTCGTCTTCCAGCAGCATGGTCAGGATCGCCCGCCGGGTGGGATCGGCGAGGGCGGCAAAGACGGTATCGAGATCAGCGCGGTCAGTCACCCCTTGCCGTTAGACGCAAGGGTTTGACCGGTCAAGGCCCGGCTTGGCATCACAGGCGCCCGTTTTGGGGTGATTTTCTTACTTAACCGGAGGGTTGAATGAGGATTTTGCCCTGGAATCTCCAGCCCCTGGCTGTCCGGTTCCTACATTGGCTGAGTTTGCTTGGCGGAATTATATTTTAAATCAATACATTAGGCGCTGTGCCGCAGTCCCATCTGAACAATTGACTCTTTACCCCGCACCCCTTAGCACCCTCATCAGAATTCGCGTGAGGATGGCGCCCGTGACAGATGATGACCAAAAGCAGCGCATGGCGCAGCTGGAGGCCAGACTGGCGGAGGCGCGTAAGGCCCAAGAGCCCAAGCCGCGCGCGGATGAGCATTATTCCCTGGCCAACCAGGCCTGGCGGATGGTGATCGAATTGGTGGCCGGTCTCGGGATCGGCTTTGGCATCGGATATGGGCTGGACCAGCTGTTTGGAACCCTGCCCTTCTTCATGGTGCTGTTCATATTGCTGGGGCTTGCCGCCGGGGTGAAGACGATGCTTCGCACCGCGCAAGAGATCCAGAACGAGAAACTGGCCAAAGAGGCCGACAAAAATGCGCAAGACCGGGGCTGACCCACAGGGGGCAGGTTCTGGCGACAGGAGACACGGACAGATGGGCAAGATTTTCTTTTTCGCGGCACTGGCGCTGGTCGTCGTTTCGGGCTTCCTTTTCGCGCCCGAGCATGCCGCCCTGGCGATCCACCCGATGGACCAGTTCAACGTGAGCCCGCTTTTTGGTGATCACATCGCCTGGTACACCCCGACCAACGTGACCCTGTGGATGGGCCTGGCGATCGTCGCGGTCTTTGCCCTGCTGGTTCTGGGCTCCTCGCGCCGCGCCATCGTTCCGAGCCGCGCCCAGTCGGTTGCGGAACTGGCCTATGGCTTCATCTACAAGATGGTTGAGGACGTTGCCGGCAAGGACGGTGTGAAGTTCTTCCCCTACATCATGACCCTGTTCATGTTCATCGTGATGGCGAACTTCCTGGGCCTGATCCCCGGCTCTTTCACCACCACCTCGCATATCGCCGTGACCGCCGTTCTGGCCGCGCTGGTCTTCTTCACCGTGACCATCGTCGGCTTCGTCAAGAATGGCGTCGGCTTCCTTGGCCTGTTCTGGGTGTCGAGCGCGCCGCTGGCACTGCGCCCCATCCTGGCCATCATCGAGCTTATTTCCTACTTCGTGCGCCCCGTCAGCCACAGCATCCGTCTTGCTGGTAACGTCATGGCTGGCCACGCGGTTCTGAAGGTGTTCGCAGGTTTTGCCGCCGCTCTGGGCGCGTTCAGCTTCCTGCCGATCTTCGCCATCACCGCAGTCTACGCGCTCGAAGTTCTGGTGGCCTTCATCCAGGCCTATGTGTTCACCATCCTGACCTGCGTGTACCTCAAGGACGCACTGCACCCGAGCCACTAAGGCAGGATTGTACCCTCATCCGGGTGGGCCAGATGGCCCTCCCGAGACCCTAAATCACCAATTCCATCGTAAGGAGAGAAATCATGGAAGGCGATATCGCACAACTCGGTCAGTTCATCGGCGCAGGCCTGGCAGCAATCGGTTCCGGCGCAGCCGCAATCGGTGTGGGCCACGTTGCCGGCAACTTCCTGGCAGGCGCTCTGCGCAACCCGTCGGCAGCCGCCGGCCAGACCGCAACCCTCTTCATCGGCATCGCGTTTGCAGAAGCCCTGGGCATCTTCTCGTTCCTGGTCGCTCTGCTGCTGATGTTCGCTGTCTAAGACCTCAGGAACCTCAATCCTTACGGCCGGGCGGCGCGGATCTTCGCGCTGCCCGGTGTAACGGCAAGTTCCCAAGGAGAACGACATGGCATCAAACACGCAAGAGGCAGCACACGGCGCAGCAGATGCCGCGCACGGCTCTGCACCGGGCATGCCGCAACTGGATTTTTCGACCTTCGGAAACCAGATCTTCTGGCTCGCCGTTGCGCTGGTCGTGATCTACCTCATCCTGTCGCGCGTAGCCCTGCCCCGCATTGCGGCGGTACTGGCCGAACGCCAGGGAACGATCACCAACGACCTCGCCGCGGCTGAAGATCTGAAAGCCAAGGCGGTCGAGGCCGAAAACGCATATAACAAGGCCCTGGCCGACGCCCGCGCGGAAGCGCAGCGCATCGCCGCCGAGGCCCGTGCCGAAATTCAGGCCGATCTGAACGACGCAATCGCCAAGGCGGATGCGCAGATCACCGAAAAGGCCGCCGAGTCTGAAAAGGCCATCGCCGAAATCAAGGCGGGCGCGCTGGACAGCGTCAAGACCGTGGCCAATGACACCGCAGAGGCGCTGGTTGCAGCCCTGGGCGGCAAGTCGGACGCCAAAGCCATCGCGGCTGCGGTTGACGAGCGGATGAAAGGATAAGGACATGCGCACAGTACTGGCAATTGCCCTGACCCTTGGCGCCACCTCGCCTGCCTTTGCTGCCGGTGGTGGTATGGACCTGTCCAACACCAACCTGGTTGTTGCTCTGGCCTTCATCCTGTTCATCGGCATCCTGCTGTTCGCCAAGGTTCCGACCTTGATCGGCGGTCAGCTGGACCAACGTGCCGAAGGCATCCAGAAAGAGCTGGACGAAGCCCGCGCCCTGCGTGAAGAGGCCCAGACCATTCTGGCCTCCTATGAGCGCAAGCAGCAGGAAGTCCAGGCTCAGGCGGATCGCATCGTGGCAGCTGCCCGCGAAGACGCCGAAAAGGCCGCTGCAGAAGCCAAGGTCGATCTGGAAAAGTCGATTGCGCGCCGTCTGGCCGCAGCCGAGGATCAGATCGCTTCCGCCGAAGCTTCGGCCGTGAAGGAAGTTCGCGATCAGGCGATCTCCATCGCCGTTGCAGCCGCCGACCAGGTGATTGCAAAGCAGATGACCGCAACCGAAGCGAACAAGCTGATCGAAGCGGCTATCGCGGATGTGGACGCCAAACTGCACTAAGCGGCACCATCAACGCTGAATTCGAAAAACCCGGCCCTGGTGGCCGGGTTTTTTGTATGCATCCACCGGCTGTGCGGTGGCCGACCTTGACAGGCACGTGGCAGAGACGCGGCCGCTCCATTCGTCCTGCAGGGGGGGGCAAACGGGGCCTATCCATAAGGATAGGGCATATGATCAGACGCACCTTTTCTATGCGCTTTGGTGGCGCTGCGCGATCTGCCGGATTGTTTTAAAACTGTAATCAACACGCAATGAAGGAAAGACCCATGGCAGTTGAAACAGGTATTACCAGAGCCTTTGAAATCACCGGTTCCGCGGTGAAGTTTCAGCCACTGTCCCTTCGTGCAGCCGCGGAAGCCGCGGAACCAGGGCGGATCATATCCACGCAATGCTATGGCCTCGGGCTTCCAAGCCTGAGCTATCGACGCGCTCCCAGCGGCAAGACCACCTTTCTGGAACGATTTTCAGCCGCATAACCCGTTGCGCAACGCGTTAGCCATTACACCGTATACCGGCTGTTCACACCCAAGCGCTAAACTGCCCGCACAGGCAGAGGCGTTTGGGGAATTCAGTAGATGTCGGATCTGGCGCAACAGATCAAACAGGCCATGGGATCGCATGGCTGCTGGAAGCTGCAACTGTCAGAGGCCGTGGCCAAGGGCAGGTTGAGCAGCAGTTCTCTGGAGATTTCGCGGGACGATCTTTGCACCTTTGGCAAGTGGCTGCGGCAGCTGTCTCAGGATCCAGTGGTTGCCAATGCGGCAGAGTACCGGCTCGTGGTCGAGGCCCATGCGCGGTTCCACAAGGCTGCGGGGCAGATCGCCAGATGCGTTGAAAACGGCGAGGTCGAGGCGGCAGCAGCGCTGTTAAACGGGAGTGATTTCCAGAAGATCTCGGATCGGCTCACCTCGACGATGGCGGATTGGCGCCAAAACCTGCAACCGGGTGTTTCGCACGGCGCCTGACCGGTTTCAGGATTTACTTCTTTCGTGCTCCAGCCTTTGGCGGGCGATCTCTGCATTGCGTTCGGCGCGCTGGTGATCCATCAGCGCCTGTTTCACATAGTCCAGATGGCGCTCGACCGCGGCGCGCGCACCACCCGGATCGCGGGCCTGCAGGGCCGCGTTGATGGCGCGGTGCTGCTCCACTATGGCGTCATAGGTGGTGTACTGCTGGAACATGACCTTGCGATTGTAGAACACCCCCTCGCGCAGAAGGTCGATCATCGAGCGCATCATATGCAGCATGATCACGTTGTGGCTGGCATCCATGATGGCGGAGTGAAACTCGGCATCAAGCTGGGCCGCCTCTTCCGATTCAGCGGGGTTTCCTGCGGCTTCCATCTTGTCAAAGATGGTCTGGATCACCTGCAGATCATCGTCCGAGCCAAGCCGCGCTGCCCGTTCTGCCGCCAGGCCCTCCATGTCGCGGCGAAAGGACAGATAGTCAAAGACCGCTTCGTCATGGCTGGAAAACAGCTGCACCAGGGCAGGGGAGAAGGCCGAGCCAAGAACATCGCCCACAAAGACCCCGGATCCGGCTTTGGATGTCAGCAGCCCACGATCCTGCAATTCGCCGATCGCCTCGCGCAGCGACGGGCGCGACACGCCAAGACGCTCGGCCAGTTCCCGTTCGGCCGGCAGGCGTTCGCCGGGCGACAGGATCCCGCGCAGAATCAACTGCTCGATCTGGCGCACAACCGAGGTGGAGAGCTTTTCGGGTTGGACTTTCTGAAACGGCATCGGTGCCTCGGACCCTGTAACTAGACACATGGAAGGGTGGTTGAATTGGTCAAATCATATGACCGCGGCCCGCGCAAGCTTTCTAACCCGCGGCAACAAACGGAATGATCCGATCACTCTTTTGTAATAAAAGGTCAGATTTGTTGACTTAATGTTGGTAAAACATACTTTCGGCTCAAGTGGTCCAGGAGAAACGCCCATGTCGTTGAAAGAGATCTTTGCCAGTCGCGCCCTGCGCATGAAGGCATCGGAAATCCGCGAGTTGCTGAAACTGCTGGACCAGCCAGGAATCCTGTCTTTTGCCGGGGGCATCCCGGATCCCTCCCTGTTTCCGGCGGAGGCCTTTGCCGATGCCTTTGGTCAGGCGCTTACGAACGGGCAACAGGGGCAATCGCTGCAATACTCCGTCAGCGAGGGGTATCTGCCGCTGAAGCAGTGGATCGTGGAGCGCATGGGGCGGCTCGGCATCACCTGTACGCCGGACAATATCCTGATCACCTCCGGGTCGCAGCAGGCGCTGGATTACCTGGGCAAGCTGTTCCTGTCGCCGGGCGATACCGCGCTGGTGACGGCGCCGACCTACCTGGGCGCGCTAGCGGCTTTCAACGCTTATGAGCCGCGCTATGACCAGTTGACCCTAGAGGGTAATCGCACCGCGCAAAGCTATCGCGATGGCGCCGAAAGCTCTGGCAGTGCGGTGAAATTCGCCTACCTGTCCGCCGATTTCGCAAATCCCACCGGGCAGACGGTGACGGAATCTGTCCGCGCCCGCCTGCTGGACCTCGCCGAGGAGCTGGACTGCGCCGTGATCGAGGATGGCGCCTATCAGGACCTGCGCTATGACGGGACGCCGGTGTCGCCGATCCTGGCCATGGAACTGGGCCGCAAAGGCTCGATCGAGGACTGCCGGACGATCTATTGCGGCTCTTTCTCCAAGACCCTGTCGCCGGGGTTGCGGGTGGGCTGGGCGGTGGCCGCCAAGCCGGTGATCTCTCAGATGGTGCTGATCAAACAGGCCGCCGACCTGCATTCGGCGACCGTGAACCAGATGGCCGTGAACACCGTGGCACGGCAGATCTTCGACGCCCATGTGGAGAAGGTGCGCGCCGCCTACAAGGCCCGCCGGGATGCCATGCTGGCGGCCTTGCAGCGGCACATGCCGCCCGGCGTGCACTGGACCCGGCCCGAGGGGGGCATGTTCGTCTGGCTGACCCTGCCTGCGGGCGTGAGCGGTGCAGAACTGTTGGCGCGCTCGCTTGAGACGGTGAAGGTCGCCTTTGTGCCGGGCCAGGCCTTCTTTGCCGATGGCGGTGGCAGCAATACGCTGCGGCTCAGCTTCTCGGTGCTGGCCGAGGCAGAGATCGAGGAGGGGATCGCCCGTCTGGGGCAGCTCCTGTCCGAAGCCCCTGCCCAGACTCGGCAGCAGGCCGCGCAGATGGTATGATACGCCTCAGCTCCGGCGTTTGATGGCCGGGCAAGAGGGGTGAGGCGGCTCCGATGCGCGTTCCGACAATTGCGGTTTCTCTTTTGCTGATGGGCTGTGCTGCGCCCAGCACGCACTTCCAAGGGATCGAGCCGGTGCGGGTGACGGTGGAGGGCAGCAGCTTTGATCTGCGCCAACGCGGCACCCTGATCGAGGCGGTGCGTATCAACCCCGAATATGCGCCCCGCTTGGGACCGCTGAGGGATCGCGCGCGGCGCGCGATGGCGGCTTCCAGCGGCTGCAGGGTGCGTTGGGTGATGGGGGATCAGGCGCTATTGCTGGGGCGCCTGGACTGTCGCGATCGCCTGTGATCGCGGGTTTCGGCCTGTTTTTTCGGGTTATCCACAAGATATAGTGGCGACAGCCTGCCTTTGGTCCTGATTTGGGGGCTGCGCCGTTGACTCACGGCCTGCGAACCTGCTGAGGTTTTTGCCACGAGAATCACAAAGGGGCGGTTTTGCGCTTTTCCAAACTCAGGCTCAACGGCTTCAAAAGCTTTGTCGATCCGACCGATCTGATCATCGCGGATGGGCTGACCGGCGTTGTCGGGCCGAATGGCTGTGGCAAGTCGAACCTTCTGGAGGCGCTGCGCTGGGTGATGGGGGAGACCCGCGCGCGTGCCATGCGCGGCGGCGGCATGGAGGATGTGATCTTTGCCGGCACCTCCTCCCGTTCGGCGCGCAATTTCGCCGAGGTGAGCCTGCAGATCGACAACAGTGACCGGCTGGCGCCCTCCGGGTTCAACGACAGCGATCAGCTGGAAATCGTTCGCCGCATCACCCGCGACGTGGGCAGCGCCTATAAATCCAACGGCAAGGATGTGCGGGCGCGCGATGTGCAGATGCTGTTTGCCGATGCCTCGACCGGCGCGCATTCGCCGGCCCTGGTGCGGCAGGGGCAGATTTCCGAGCTGATCAACGCCAAACCCAAGGCACGCCGCCGCATCCTGGAGGAAGCCGCAGGCATCTCCGGCCTTTATCAGCGTCGCCACGAGGCGGAGCTGAAGCTGAAGAACACCGAACAGAACCTGCTGCGCGTCGATGACGTGATCGAACAGCTGGCAGCACAGCTATCGCAACTGGCGCGGCAGGCCAAACAGGCGCAGCGCTATCGCGATATCGGGGAAAAGCTGCGTCTGGCCGAGGGCATGTTGCTCTATCGCCGTTGGCGCGAGGCGGACGATGCCCGCCAGGCGGCCGAGGACGAGCTGCGCATCCGCATCACCCAGGCTGCCAAGGCTGAGGCGCTGAGCCGTGCTGCGGGTGAAAAGCGCGCCAAGGATGAAGAGGCGCTGCCGCCTCTGCGCGAGGAAGAAGCCATTGCCGCCGCCATCCTGCAGCGCCTTGTGGTGCAGCGCGATGCGCTGAGCGACCAGGAGGCGCAGGCGCGGCAGGCGATTGAGCGGCTGACCTCCCGCATTCAGCAGCTTGGCAATGACATTGAACGTGAAGGGGGGCTCAACCGCGATGCGGGAGAGACCATCGAGCGCCTTGAATGGGAACAGCGCGAACTCTCCAAGGCCAGCGAAGGCCATGATGATCGCCTGTCCGAGGCCGCCGAACTGGCGCGCGATGCCGGGCAGATCCTGGAGGCGCGCGAAGAGCACCTGGCACAGGTGACCGAAGACGTGGCCCGGCTTGCCGCGCGCCACCAGTCGGCCCGCCGCCTGGTCGAGGATTGCCAGCGTGCCCTGCAACGGGCGACGGACGAGGGCGAGAAATCCCGCGCCGCACAGGAGAGCGCAGAGGAAGCGCTGGAGCAATCGCAAGAGCGGTTCGAGGCTGCCGTTGCCGCCGAGGAAGATGCCCGCGAAGCCGCCGAGGCCGCCGAAGAGGCGCTGGCCGCCGCGGATGAGCTGCGCGCCGACACCCAGGAGCGCGAGACCGAGGCGCGCTCGCAGCGCTCGGAAGCCGAAGGGGAGCTGGGGGCGCTCAGAGCCGAGGTGACCGCGCTGGCCAAACTGGTGGAGCGCGACACCGCCGAGGGTGGCCAGATCCTGGATGAGCTGAGCGTGACGCCGGGCTATGAAAAGGCGCTGGGTGCGGCCCTCGCGGATGATTTGCGCGCGCCTTTGGCGGAGGTGGATGGTCCCACCGGCTGGGTAACGCTGGCAGGCTATGATCGCGACGCGCCGCTGCCGGATGGGGTGGATCCCCTGGCGAAATATGTCTCCGGCCCCGAGGCGCTGGCCCGGCGGATCGGTCAGATCGGCCTGGTGGAAGGCGATGCCGCCCGCGATCTGCAGGCGCAGTTGAAGCCGGGGCAACGGCTGGTGACGCTGGACGGGGATCTGTGGCGCTGGGATGGCTACCGGGCCTGGGCCGAGGATGCCCCCAGTGCCGCCGCGCTGCGGTTGGAACAGCTCAATCGGCTTGAGGCCCTGAAACAGGACCTGGAACGGGTCGGGGCCCGTGCCGATGGCGCCCGCGCCGCCCATGAAACGCTGCTGCGCAAGCTCGAAGAAGTGTCCCAGGCGGATCAACTGGCCCGTCAGGCCCGCCGTGCTGCCGACCAGCGCGTCGCGGATGCGGCCCGCGCGCTGAGCCGGGCCGAGGCGGATCGCAACATGGCTGAGGGCAAGCTGGAAACCCTTGGCATCGCCCTGGCCCGTCACGACGAAGACGCCATGGCCGCGCGCCTGCAGCTGACCGAGGCCGAGACCGCCCATGCGGATCTGGGGAATCTCGACGAGGCCCGCGCGGTGGTGGAAGAGATCAAGCAGCAGGTGGAAGCCGCCCGTATCACCATGCTGACGCATCGCTCCTCTCATGACGAGCTGCGCCGCGAGGGCGAGGCGCGCACCAAACGCGCCCAGCAGGTCACCAAGGAACTGTCGGGCTGGCGTCATCGCCTTGAAACCGCCGAACGGCGGATCGAAGAATTGGCCGAACGGCGCGAGGCCTCGCAGGAGGAGTTGGAAGACGCCCATGCGGTGCCGGCCGAGATCGCCGAAAAGCGCGAAGAGCTGAACGAGGCGATCGAGGAGGCCGAGGCCCGCAAGGCGGCCGCCACGGATGCCCTGGTCGCGGCCGAAGGTGTGCTGCGCGAGGCGGTCCAGGCGGAACGCGATTGCGAGCGGCTGGCCTCCGAGGCGCGCGAGGCCCGCGCTCGATCAGAGGCGCGGTTCGACGGGGCGCGCGAAACCGTCGCCCATGCTGCCGAGCGGATCGCCGAGGAACAGAATTGCGCGCCGCAGGCGTTGCTCGAACAGCTGGACACCGACCCGGATCAGATGCCCTCGGCCGAGGCGCTGGAGGCGGAAGTATCCCGCCACAAGCGACAGCGCGATGCCCTGGGCGCGGTGAACCTGCGCGCCGAGGAGGACGCCCGCGAGATCCAGACCGAATATGACGAGCTGGTTGCGGAAAAGCAGGATCTGGAGGAAGCGGTAAAGACCCTGCGTAGCGGCATTGCCAGCCTCAACCGCGAAGGGCGCGAACGTCTGCTGACCGCCTTTGAGCAGGTCAACGCCAGCTTTGCCATGCTGTTTACCCATCTCTTTGGCGGCGGCGAGGCGAACCTGGTGATGGTCGAAAGCGACGATCCGCTGGATGCGGGCCTGGAGATCATGTGCCAGCCGCCGGGCAAGAAGCTCTCGACCCTGTCGCTCTTGTCGGGCGGTGAGCAGACCCTCACGGCCATGGCGCTGATCTTTGCGGTCTTCCTGTCCAACCCGGCGCCGATCTGTGTGCTGGACGAGGTGGACGCACCGCTGGATGACGCCAATGTCACGCGCTTCTGTGACCTTCTGGATGAGATGTGCCGCCAGACCGACACCCGCTTCCTGATCATCACCCACCACGCGGTGACCATGGCGCGCATGGATCGGCTGTTTGGTGTCACCATGCAGGAAAAGGGCGTCAGCCAGCTGGTTTCGGTCGACCTGAAGAAGGCCGAAGCCATGGTTGCCTGATCGGTTTCCCGCCCCTTGGGGGCAACCGATCTGCGCCGTCTCGGCGGAAACTCCCCCCTGTCAGGCCGGAGAATTTCTTGTGCCAGGGCAGGCCCCGACTTAGGCTCTTGCTAAACGCCCAAAGGAGAGCCGCCATGCCCCTCGCCAGATCCCTTGCCGTCGCCAGCCTCGTGATGCTGCCTTTGGCGGCGCAGGCCGAAAACCTTTATGCCTTGGATGCAGGAAGCCTGGCGCGGTTCTTCGAGAATGAGGGAGCCGAGGTCGAGCGGACAACCGACAATGTGGGCGACCCCAAATTGCGTGTCGACTATTACGGCAGCGAATTCTCGGTCTACTACTACGGCTGCGACAACAACCGGAACTGCGATGCGGTGCAGTTCTTCTCGGGCTATCAGACCGATGGCTCCGTGCGCCTGTCCAAGGTGAACGAGTGGAACATGCAGAACCGGTTTGCCCGCAGCTATATTTCCGAGGAAGGCTCGGCCCGGATCGAGATGGACATCTTCATGGGTCAGGACGGGATCAGCGCCGATGACTTTGCCCGCCAGGTTTCGATCTGGTCGCGTGCGATGAAGGATTTTGAAGAGTTCATCGGCTGGTAAGCCTTTGCCCGTGCAGCTGCAGCTTAAATCGGGGTCGGGCTCTGTCACCGGATCGTGACCCCGCCTAGCCCTCAAAACCGCTAGGCTGCGGGGATGAGATGCGCCCTGGTATCAACAGCACTGTTTCTTTTGGCGGCTGCGGCTGTGGCCGATGCGCCCGGTTGGGCTTTGCGGCCCTCAGATCGGCCATTTGATCCGGTCGAACTGGCCGCGCTGCCGGGGCAATCCTTCGTGTTCTACGATGATGGAGAGGCCCGTTTTGGTTCCGATGGAGCCTATTCCTATACCTATTCAGCGGTGAATGGCGGCGGCACCAGCTGGGGCAGCTATCACCTTGCGCCTGACGGCAGTGTCTGCATCGACTTCGTGGACGGGTTTTCCCGCTGTGATCTCTATGTTCACAGCGGCACCCGCGTGGTGCTGATCACCCAAAAGGGCGCGCGGTTTCCTGTGCGCTAAGGCCTGGGTGTCAGAGCCGGTTCAGCAGCGCAGGCGTGGGCCAGGCATCGGCTGGCAGGCCAAGGCGTTTTTGTTCACTCTGTACCGCGATCCGGGTCTTGGCACCCAGGATGCCGTCGATATCCCCCACGTCATGCCCCAGGGACCGCAGCTTTTTCTGGAGCTGCTTCATCTGCGCGCCGCTGAGGCCCTGATCGGGATTGCCTGCGTCATAGACCGCAGCGCCCTCCAGCCGGGTGGCGAAATAGGCGGCGGTCATCACGTAGGTGAAACTCTGGTTCCATTCGAAATAGACGTCGAAATTCGGATAGGCGAGGAAGGCCGGCCCCTTGTGCCCCTGCGGCAGGATCAGCGAGGCGGGCGTTTCAGGGGCGGGCAGGCGTCCGTCGCGCGCGGCAACCCCCATGCGCGCCCAGTCCGCCACACTCAGCTTTTGCGCAGGCCCGGTGAGCGACAGATCGATGCCGCCGGGCAGGCGCACCTCCTGGATCCAGGGCTGCCCTGCGCGCCAGCCGAGGTGGGACAACATCTTGGCCCCGGACATCAGCGCATCGGGCGCCGAGGTCTTGAGCGTCACATGCCCGTCGCCATCCGCATCGACGCCGTTTTCAAGAATGTCGCGGGGCAGCATCTGCACCATGCCGATTTCCCCGGCCCAGGCGCCGGTGGTGCGCGCCGGGTCGAAATCTCCGTGTGAAAACAGCTCCAGCGCGGCAAAGATCTGCGGGCGAAACAGCTCCGGGCGGCGGCAATCATGGGCCAGGGTCACCAGCGCGTTGCGGGTGTTGAAATCGCCCTGGAAGGCGCCGTAATCGGTCTCGAACGCCCAGAAGGCCAAGAGCACGCCGCGGTTGATGCCATAGGTGCTTTCGATGCGCCGGAAGGTGCTGTCGTATTTCTTTGACATTGCCTTGCCCCGGTCGATCCGGTTCTGCGAGATCAGGCGGCGCGAAAACTCAATAAAGGGTTTCTGGAACACCCCCTGTGCCCGGTCGGCGCGCAGCACCTTTGGATCCTGCTCTGTACCCTTGAAGAAGGCGTTCACCGTGGCGGGATCAAAGCCTGCTGTCACGGCCTCCTGTTTCAAGCCTGCGATGAAATCAGAAAAGCTGCCGCCGCATTCAGCCATGGCGCTTGCGGGCAGCAACGCGGCGGTTGCAAGGGAAAGGGCCAGTTTGCGCATGCCTTCGGTGTCCTTTCTAGACAGGGAGGTTGCCTTGATATGTGCTAGAAGATCACCGCGATGGCAACTGTCAACACAAGGCCTAGCGCCCAGGCCATCCACAGCATCTCGGTGCAGCGCCGGATCGCATGGGCGTCAGCGCTTTTGGCGCCAGCCTCGTGCACCCATGGAAAATCGCGCATCTTTCCGTCGTAGGATCGTGGCCCCGATAGCGCCACGTTCAATGCGCGCGCCATGGCCGCCTCGGGCCAGCCGGCATTGGGAGAGCGGTGCTGTTTCGCATCGGCCGCGATGGCGGGCCAGTCGCGCAGCACGCGGCCGCTCACCGCGATCAGCACGGCGGTCAGCCGCGCCGGGATCAGGTTCAAAAGATCATCCAGCCGGGCGGCGGCCCATCCGAACTCCTCGTAACGCGCGTTGCGGTAGCCGATCATGCTGTCGGCGGTATTGATCATCTTGTAGGCGATCAGCCCCGGCAGCCCGGCCACCAGGAACCAGAAGGCGGGTGCAATCACCCCGTCCGACATGTTTTCCGCACCGCTTTCGATGGCAGAGCGCGCCACTTGCGGGCCGGTCATGCCGTCGGTGTCGCGGCTGACGATCATCGCCACCGCCTGGCGCCCGCCCTCCAGACCGTTTCGCAGCCCTGTGACCACGGCCAGAAGATGATCGATCAGGGAGCGTTGCGCGATCAGCACGGCGGCCAGCAGGATCTCGACCAGGGGACCAAAGAGCGACAGCAGCCAGCCCAGGATCAAGCCCGTCAGGATCAGAGCCGATGCGGCCGCCACGCCCTTGATCTTGCGACCACTGCCTGCGTTCAGCCCCTCGTCCAGTGTCTTGACCAGCCGACCCATCAGCACAGCGGGATGCGGCAGACGATCCCACAGCCAGCGCGGTTCGCCAAAGAGCGCATCCAGGATCAGAGCAAGGGCAAGGAGTGTGGCGGTGCTCAAAGGGCGGCCTCCAAACGGGTCCAGCCATGGTCCGGCGGCAGGCCAAGGCGCAGGTATGTGGTGGAATAGGGGAAGATGCGGCTCCAGATATGGGCGCGGGCCAGCCGGTCCTGCCAGGCGGCGGCATCATCCACGCGGTAGAGCCGGAACAGATCGGTTCCACCGACCAACTCGGCCCCTTTGGGCAGGACCAGATCGTCTAACCGGGTGGCATCGCGTGCCAGCCGGGCTCGGGTCTGCACGGCCCAATCACCATCGGTGAGCGCGCGAATGCCGGTCTTCAGCGCCGGGCCGGACACGGCCCAGGGGCCTTGCAGATCGGCCAGGCGTGAAATCAGCGCCGGATCCCCGATGGCAAAGCCCAATCGCAAGCCAGCCAGCCCCCAGAACTTGCCAAAGCTTTTCAGGACCAGCGTTCCCGGCTCCTTGGCCAGGTGGATCAGGCTTTGATCCGGGCAGATGTCGCAGAAGCTTTCGTCGATGATGCGAAACGGCGTGTTGAAGTCTGAGGCCTGCCACAGGCGCCCGTCGGGATTGTTGGGATGGACGGCGACGCAGGCCTCGGCCGGCTGGGTGTCTGCGATGCGCCAGCCCTGCGCGAGAAAGGCGGCAGCGTGTTCATTATAGGTGGGCGTGTCGATCCGTACCCAGCGGGCGGCCGCCAGCGCAGGTGCCAGGGCAATCAGGGCCGAGGCGCCGGGGGAGGCCAGCACCGCCGCACCCTCTGGCACGCGCCAGAACTCGCGCGCCGCCCGGTGCAGCTCGTCGGCGGCGGTCGCATCGGGCAGGGCGGACCAATCCTCGGCTGTGAAATCGGGCAAGGGATAGGGGGCTGGATTGATGCCGGTGGACAGATCGATCCACTCCGAGCGCAGGCCGCCATATGTGGCAATGGCTGCGGAGAGATTACCGCCATGGTCGCGTGCGGTGGGTTCAGCCCCGGTATCCAGTGTCACCATTTCAGGCCCTGACTCGTGAAAGGACACCGATCACCCGGTGCCGGTCGTCAGCCATATGAAACAGGTCAGGTGATAAAGCAACTGGACACTGCAACCCAGGGCGGCATTTTGCGGGCTGGCAGTCAAAAAGGTAAGGAATTCCTTAGCTTCTTCCGTGCGGAGCCTCCCAGTCGATCACCGGGTTGATCGGCAGGATCCGGTTCGGATTGATGGTGTCGTGGCTGTAGTGATAGTGGCGCACGATGTGCTCCATGCCGACGGTCTGTTTGACGCCGGGCCACTGGTACAGTTCTCGCGTATAGGCCCAGAGGTTCGGGTAATCGATCAGCCGGTTGCGGTTGCACTTGAAGTGCAAATGATAGACCGGATCGAACCGCAATAGCGTGGTGAACAGGCGCCAGTCGGCCTCGGTCACGCGGGTGCCCAGCAGGTATCGGTGTTCTGACAGAAGGTCCTCCAGCCAGTCGAGCGTGTCGAACAGCGGCCCGATTGCCGTATCATAGGCCTCTTGCGTGGTGGCAAAGCCGCAGCGATAGACCCCGTTGTTGAGCGTGTCGTAAATGCGTGCGTTGACCGCCTCGATCGGTTCGCGCAGCTCTTCGGGCCAGTAGTCGTCGCGATTTCCTGTGAGATCGTCAAAGGCCGAGTTGAACATGCGGATGATTTCCGAGCTTTCGTTCGACACGATGGTGTTGCGCTGCTTGTCCCAGAGGATCGGCACGGTGACCCGACCCGAATAGGTGGGATCGGCGCGGGTATAGATTTCATAGGCGTAATCATGGCTGAACAGGGTATCACCGGTGGCGCCATGATCGTCGGTCTGAAAGGTCCAGCCGCGATCCAGCATGTCGGGGTGGACAACCGAGACAGAGATATGGTCGGCAAGGTCTTTCAACTGGCGAAAGATCAGGGTGCGATGCGCCCAGGGGCAGGCGAGCGAGACATAGAGGTGATAGCGCCCGCTTTCGGCGGCAAAGCCCGCATCGCCCGAAGGGCCTGCGCTGCCGTCCGGCGTGATCCAGTTGCGAAACCGCGAGACCGAGCGCTCAAAGGCACCGCCTGTCGATTTGGTATCGTACCATGTGTCCTGCCATGTGCCGTCGATCAAAAGACCCATCGTTTCGCTCCTTACCGTTCCAGACCCGCAAAATAGGCAAAGCGGGCCTGCGCGCCACGCCAACAGGCGCGCAGCTTCTCTGCGGATCTGCACAGGGGCGCGTGTCCTGCGACCACATGCAGCGGATTTCAGGAAAACTTCACTTGATTTTAGGGCATTGTGAGTCACCCTAGGGCGTGCCCGCAGATCAGAAGATCCCACCAGGAAGGCAATTGCCATGACCACCTATGTTCCCAAGGCCGTTCAGGACGCATTGGACGCCGCGCGTATTCAGGGGATGAAGAAGAAAAGCCGCCTGCGTGTGCAGGTGGGCGAATCCCAGTTTCCCGTTCTGCGCATGTGGAAGGACGGCTTTTCGGTGGAAGAGGTGGACGCACCGCAACTGCGCGGCCTGGTCGATCTCTACGATGGTGCCCGTCACCTGTCGCAATGCCTGATCGTTGCCTCCGAAGCCGAAGGCGGCGAGATGCGCTATGAGTTCAAGCGGGCGACCGCGGCCGCCGAGAAGGCTCCGCTGGATTTCTACCGAGCGCCGGACGCTCCGGTTGGGCTGATCTCATACGACGGGCTGCACGGCGAGGCGTGAGACCTGCCAGCGGCGTGACTTAATGGAGAGACCTTGCCAACTATTGGCATTGGTGGGCGCAGCCATAGGCCGCGCCCTTTGTCGTTTGATTACTGCAGATCCGAGAAGGCCTCGGCCAAGCGCGCGCAGGCCTCTTCGATGCGGGAGCGTTGTGTGCCAAGGTTGAAGCGCAGGAAATCTTCCCCGCCGGTGCCGAAGGTGGTGCCGTGGTTGGCGGCGATCTTTGCGCCCTGTTCGACCCTTTTGGTAAATTCCTCGCGGCTCATGCCGGTGCCGGAGAAATCGACCCAAGAGAGATAGGTCGCGGCCAAGGGCATCGACGACAGACCGGGGATCTTGTCGATCGCGGCGTCAAAAACCTGACGGTTGCCATCCAGGTAGGCGACCAGTTGATCGGCCCATTTGGCACCTTCGGGCGAATAGGCGGCGGCAGTGGCGAATTGCCCGGCCGAGTTCGGCGCCAGGGCAAGGGCCAGCATGCGGCGCTGGAATTGTTCACGCAGGTGCGGATCGGGAATGATCACCTGACCCGTGTGCAGGCCCGCAAAGTTGAAGGTCTTGGACGGCGCGGTCAGCATCAACAGCCGCTCGGTCACGTCCGGAACCGCGTTCTGCATCGGGATGTGTGTGTGGCCGGGATAGACCAGATCGTGGTGGATCTCATCCGACAACAGGATCAGATCGTGGCGCTTGGCAAAATCCGCAACCGCCTGCAGTTCCGCCTGGCTCCAGACGCGGCCGCCGGGATTGTGCGGCGAGCAGAGGATGACCATCTTTTCCTTGCCGGTCATCTGCGCATCATAGGCGTCAAAATCCATCTCGTAGCGACCATCAGTGTTGGTCATCAGGCATTCGACAACCTCGCGGCCCGCATTGCGGATCACCTTGGCAAAGGCGTGATAGACGGGCGTGAACAGGACGATGCCATCGCCGGGCTGAGTGAAGGTATCCAGGCACATGCCGACACCGTTCACGAGACCCGTGGTGGTGAAGATCGCGTCGGCCTCCACCTCCCAGCCGTGGCGGTTCTGCATCCACCAGCGGATCGCGTCCTTGTAGGGTTTCTCGCAGTTCACGTAGCCATAGACGCCGTGATCGGCCATCTCGCGCATCTTGTCGGTGACCGCGGGAGGTACCGGGAAATCCATGTCTGCCACCCACATCGCCAGCCCGTCATCGGGCGAGACGCCATATAGGCTCTCCATCATGTCCCATTTGGCGCAATGGGTGCCGCGGCGGTCGATGAGGGTGTCAAAATCCATGGCTCGAAACTCCGGTTGTTTGGCAGTGAAGCTACGCACAATGACGCCATGCGCAAGGGGGGCGTTGCAGGGCGGGGTGCAATCGCCTAAATCATGCCCATGAAACGACCGATCCTGATCCACCCCGATCCCCGCCTGAAAAAGGTCTGCGTGCCTGTGCCTGATGTGTCGGACGAGCTGCGCGTGCTGGCCGATGACATGCTGGAAACCATGTATGCCGCACCGGGTATCGGCCTGGCCGCGCCGCAGGTGGGTATCCTGCAGCGAGTGATCGCGATGGATTGCGTCAAGGAAGGTGAGGGCGATGCGCGCCCCCTGGTGATGTTCAACCCCGAGGTCGTCGCCTCCTCCGAGGAAACCAACGTCTACGAGGAAGGCTGCTTGTCGATCCCCGAGCAATACGCCGAGGTGACCCGCCCCAAAGAGGTGCAGGTCAAGTGGATCGACCGCGACGGGCATGAGCAGAGCGAGACCTTTGACGGGCTTTGGGCGACCTGCGTGCAGCATGAGATCGACCATCTGAACGGCAAGCTGTTCATCGACTACCTGAAACCGCTGAAGCGGCAGATGATCACCCGCAAGATGCAAAAGCTGAAACGCGAGCGCGCGCGGGAGCAGTAAACCCCCGCCCGCAGCGCCAGATGAGGGGCTTGCCCATGGCCGTTCTGCCGATCCTGAAATGGCCCGATCCAAGGCTGGTGCAGCACTGCGCGCCGGTGGAGCAGGAGCACCTCGACGATCTGATCGCGGATATGTTCGACACCATGTATGCCGCCAATGGCCGGGGCCTTGCCGCGCCGCAGGTGGGGGTGATGAAGCGGCTTTTCGTGATGGATTGCACCTGGAAAGAGGGTAAGCGCTCCCCGATGGTGATGATCAACCCGTCGATCATGGCGGTGGAGCGCGTGCCGGTCACGATGGAGGAAGGCTGCCTGTCGATCCCCGGTGTCATGGTCCCGGTTGAACGCCCCGTGGCTGTCACCGTGCAATGGACCGCCGCCGAAGGGGATATTCACATGGCCGATTTCGACGGCTTCGAGGCGCGCTGCATCCAGCATGAATTCGACCATCTGAACGGCACCCTGACCCTTGATCACCTTGATCCGGCGGCCCGTGCTGCGGTCGAAGCCGAATACTCCGCCCTGAAAGGGACCACAGAATGACCGTCCGCCCCTGCCTGCCCTGGCCCGACAAACGCCTGCGCACCCGCGCCGAAGAAGTGACCGAGATCACCGACGAGATCCGCCAGATCTGGCAGGACATGATCGACACGATGGAGGCGATGCCGGGCGTCGGCCTTGGCGCCAACCAGATCGGCGTGATGCTGCGCCTTGCCGTCGTCGATGGCTCGACCGAGCGCGGCAAGGCGGTGCGCATGGCCAACCCCGAGATCCTGCATGCCTCCACCCAGCTGCGCGAACATGACGAGGCTTCGCCCAACCTTCCTGGCGTTTCCGCCAAGGTGAAACGCCCCCGCGCCGTCACCGTGCGCTACATGGATGAGAGTGGCGAGATCACCGAGCGCGACTTCGTCGGGATCGAGGCGACCTCCGTGCAGCACCAGATCGACCACCTGGACGGCAAGCTCTATATCGATCGGCTCAGCAAGGTGAAGCGTGACATGCTGATCCGAAAATCCAAGAAACTGACCGGCTAATGGGGGGATAGGGCCATGCGCGTCATCTTTATGGGAACGCCCGAGTTTTCCGTGCCGGTGCTGGATGCGCTGGTGGATGCGGGGCATGACATCGCCGCCGTCTATTGTCAGCCGCCGCGCCCGGCGGGCCGCGGCAAGAAGGACCGCCCGACGCCGGTTCACGCACGGGCCGAGGCGCTGGGTCTTGAGGTGCGCCACCCGGTCTCCCTGAAAGGGGCCGAGGAACAGGCGGAGTTTGCAGCCCTTGAGGCGGATGTGGCCGTGGTGGTGGCCTATGGGCTGATCCTGCCGCAGGCGGTGCTGGATGCGCCTAAGCATGGCTGCCTCAATATCCACGCAAGCCTGCTGCCGCGCTGGCGCGGCGCGGCGCCGATCCACCGGGCGATCATGGCGGGCGATGCGGAGACCGGCATCTGCATCATGCAGATGGAGGCGGGGCTGGACACGGGGCCGGTTCTGTTGCGCCAGGCGACGCCCATTGGCGCCGAGGAGACCACCGCCCAGTTGCACGACCGCCTGTCCGACATGGGGGCCGGTCTGATCGTGGAGGCCCTGGCGCTGCTGCCTGACCTCACGCCGGACGTGCAGCCCGAAGAGGGCGTCACCTATGCCTCCAAGATCGACAAGGGCGAGGCCCAGATTGACTGGAGCCAACCGGCCGAGGAGGTGGACCGCAAGATCCGTGGCCTGTCGCCCTTTCCCGGCGCCTGGTGCGAGGTCGACGGCCAGCGGGTGAAACTTCTGGCCTCGCGTCTTGCCGACGGCAGCGGTGAGGCGGGCGAAGTGTTGAGTGACAGCCTGACCGTCGCTTGCGGCAGCGGCGCGGTGGAACTGCTGCGCTTGCAAAGAGCAGGCAAAGGCGCGCAGGACCGGGATGTCTTCCTGCGCGGCTTCCCGGTGGCAAAGGGCACGCGCCTGTAATCGGCGCGCGATATTGCGCGCACTCTCTTTTCTTTGCAGGGCCGGGATGCGATCCTGTCCCTGTTTCGCCGTGTTGTTGGAGGAAATGAGATGCCCATTGTCGCGCTTATCATCATCGGGGCCGCTGCCGGTTTCCTGGCCACGCGGCTGATGCGGATCGAGGCGGATATCATCACCACCGTGGCCATCGGAATGGCGGGCGCCGTGATTGGCGGGCTGGTGCTGCGTACGCTTCTTGCGGTGATGGGGATGCTGTCGGGCTTTGTCGGCGCGGTGCTTGGCGCCCTGGCACTGATCTGGATCTGGCAGAAATATTTCCAGAAGTAAGGGCCTTAACCGCGCGGCGGGCGGCTTTTGTAGACGGGCAGGTGCCAGCCAAAGGCGATGGAGCCTGCGCGCAGGGCCCAGCAGACCACCGCACAGGCCAATAGGGCCGGGCCCGTTTCCAGCCCCATCCAGATCGCGGTGACAGCGGTGATCGCCCCTGCCATCGCGCAGGAGATGTACAGCTCGCCCTGTTTCAGAACCAGTGGCACCTCGTTGCAGACCACATCGCGCATCAGCCCGCCCAGTGATCCGGTCGCCATGCCCATCAGCACCACGATCACCGGCGGTTTGCCCATGGCGATGGCCGCGCCGGTGCCTGCCGGAACCGCAACTGCCAGGGCAAAACTGTCGAGCCAGATCACCCATTTCATCCGGCTTTCCACCAGATGCGCGGTGACAAAGACCACTCCGGCGGCACCGGTTGCCAGAAGGATGAAATTGGGATCATCCACCCAGAACACCGGGTGACGGTCCAAAAGGAGGTCCCGCACCGTGTCGCCACCCACCGCCGTGAGGCAGGCCACGAAGGCAAAGCCGACGATATCAAGCTGCGCCCGGCTGGCCACCAGCGCGCCAGTGAGGGCAAAGACCAGAACCGAAGCATAATCAAGCAGCGTCAGGACTGTCATGGGCTGCTCTCCGGGAGACTAATCAGGCCGACTTGCGTTTGCCGGGTTTGAAGGGCGCCATGCCCGCGCGGGCCAGCTCATCGGCGCGCTCGTTCTCGGGGTGGCCTGCGTGGCCCTTGACCCATTCCCAGGTCACATCGTGCTGGTGCTGTGCCGCATCCAGGCGCTGCCACAGCTCGGCGTTCTTCACCGGTTTCTTGGCGGCATTCTTCCAGCCGTTCTTCTTCCAGCCGAAGATCCAGCCGGTGATGCCGTTCTTCACATAGTTGCTGTCGGTGACCACGGTGATCTTGCTGGGGCGGCTCAGGCTTTCCAGCGCATTGATCGCCGCCAGCAGCTCCATCCGGTTGTTGGTGGTTTCCGGTTCGCCGCCCTGGAGTTCGCGCTCCTTGACGATGTCACCGCCCTCCATCGCGCGCAACAGAACGCCCCATCCTCCGGGGCCGGGATTTCCGGAGCAGGCTCCGTCGGTATATGCAAAAAGTTCAGCCATGCGCGGTCATTACTACGAAGGTTTCCTCTCCGCCAGCCAGACCTTCGCCATTTCCCTTGCGGCTGCGCGATACGGTGAACCCGGCCTTGGTCAGCAGCTGCCGCAGCTCGTCTTCGCCGTAGTAGGCGTAAAACCGGCCAAGCGAATCGCGCGCCTCTCCGCCGCCCAGCTTGATGCCGATGCTAAAGATTCCCCCCGGTTTCAGGGCGCGTTTGATGCGGGCAAGTTCAGCCGGGAAACCGGCGCGCGGCACATGCAGCAGGCTGAAATTGGCCCAGATCCCATCGTATTGCCCCATTGCATCCAGCGCCTCAAAAGGGCCGACCGTGACCTCCAGCCCGTAAGCCGCGCGGGCATGATCGGCCATCTCTGCTGAGGCATCCAATGCCTCGGCCTGATAGCCATCATCGCGCAGGCGCGCGGCCCAATGGCCCGGACCGCAGCCCAGATCCAGCACACGCGCGCCCTCAGCCAGCCGTTCGGTGAAGGCAGTATAGTCCTCCTCCTGGTCGGTGTCCTTGCTGCGGGCAAAGCCCTTGGCATAATCCGCAGCCGCACGGGCATAGACCGCAAGTGTTTCCTGATCGCTCAAATGTATACTCCGACAGAGAGGGACAGCAGCACCACTGCCGTCAACAGCAGGCGCAGCCGCATCCACCAGGGGGGTGTCAGCTCCCAGACATGGAATATGAGATCCAGCAGCAGCAGACCGGCAAAGCCATAGATCAGGTTCTTGGCTGCCACCTCGGGGCCTCCCCCGGTCATGAGAAAGGCCCATATGGCCGGGATGACCGACAGCACATAGCCAAGCGCGGCCTGGGCGCCATTGGTCCTGGTGGCAAATCCCCACAGGACGCCCGACATGAAGCTGAGGATGACCGAGCCGTAGAACAGCCCCACATAGGGGCCAACGAAACGCGGCCCCAGATTGGCGGCGCCCCAGGCCTGCAGCTCCGGGCGCAGCACCGTGGCCGCGCCCCAGACAAAGGGGATCAGACCGGCAAGGCCCAGCACAAGCGGGACAAGGGGGATCCGGGTCATGCGCGCTCCAGCGCCAGCCGCGCGGCCAGGGCGGCAAAGATCGCCGCAAAGCTGCGGTTGAGCCATGTCAGCACCCGCTCCGATCCAAGGACCAGATCGCGGGCCTTGGCGGCAAAGAGCCCGTAAAGCACGAAGACAAGGAAGGTCATGGCCATGAAGATCCCGCCCAGAAGGGTCATCTCTGCGGTGGCGCTGGTGGGATCGCCAGAGAGGAAGGGCGGCAGCAGCGCCAGGAAAAACACCGAAAGCTTGGGGTTGAGGATATTGATCAGGGCGCCGCGCCGGGCAATGCGCAGCCCCGGCTGGGCGCGGGTTTCGGAGGTGATCGCCAGCGCGCCGCCTGATTTCAGCGCCTGCCAGGCAAGGAACAGAAGATAGGCAACACCTGCGAATTTCACCAGCTGGAACAGAACCGCCGAACTGTGCATCACCGCCGCCAGTCCCAGCGTGGCGGCGGCCAGGTGGGGCAGGATCCCGAGCGTACAGCCAAAGGCCGCCCAGATCGCGGCGCGTGCGCCCTGACCAAGGCCCAGAGCCAGCGTGTAGATGACCCCGGTGCCGGGCGCGATGACCACCACCAGGGCGGTGATCAGGAATTGTAGAGAAATCATCCAAGGCCTCCTGTTTTCGCGCGGGGCGCGGTCCACCTTGTGGTAGCACGGCAGGCGCGTTCAGGGGAGTCTTAGGCTATCCGATACCGACAGTTGCTCGGCTCAGGCCGGGGTGCGCAAGACGCGGGGCACCTTGAATTCGACCCGCTCCACGGCGGTCTCTACGATCTCCACCGTCACGTCAAACCGGCTGCGGAAGGCGTCGATCACCTCGTTGACCAGTAGTTCCGGTGCCGAAGCCCCGGCGGTGATGGCGACACTCTTGATGCCATCCAGGGCGCGCCAGTCGATGTTTTCGGCCCGCTGCACCAGCTGCGAATAGGCGCATCCTGCCTTGGCGCCCACTTCGACCAGACGGCGCGAGTTGGAAGAGTTGGGGGCGCCCACGACCAGCAGCGCGTCGGATTTGGGAGCGACCGCCTTCACCGCTTCCTGCCGGTTGGTGGTGGCATAGCAGATGTCTTCCTTGTGCGGTCCGACGATCTTGGGGAAACGCGCCTCAAGCGCGGCGACGATGTCCTTGGTGTCATCCACCGACAGGGTGGTCTGGGTGACATAGGCCAGGCGGCTTGGGTCGCGCACCTCGACGGTGGCGACATCATCCGGGGTTTCCACCAGCAGCACCTCGCCCTCGGGCAGCTGCCCCATGGTGCCGATGGTTTCGGGGTGGCCCTTGTGGCCGATCATGATCATCTGAAGGCCAGCCTCCGCGTGGCGCTGAGCCTCGATATGCACCTTGGAGACCAGCGGGCAGGTGGCATCCACATAGACCATCCGGCGCTGTTCGGCCTCGGCGGGGACCGATTTAGGCACCCCGTGGGCGGAAAAGATCACCGGGCGGTCCTGCGGGCATTCCTCCAGTTCCTCAACAAACACGGCGCCCTTGGCGCGCAGCCCGTCCACCACGTATTTGTTGTGCACGATCTCATGGCGCACATAGACCGGGGCGCCCCATTTCTCGAGCGCCATCTCGACGATCTTGATCGCCCGGTCCACCCCGGCGCAGAACCCGCGCGGCGCGGCAAGATAAAGGGTGAGGGCCGGTTTGCGGGCCGCATCGCTGTCGGCCTGCTGATCAAAGGGCATCTCTTGGGTCGTCATGGCGCATCTCCTTGCAGGGCAGAGGTAGGGTGTTCCGCCTGCAAGGTCCAGAGGCAGGAGAAATCCGCGCCTTTCGTGCCAGCCCCTAGAACCGTGCAAGGCCCAATGCCCGGGACGTGGTGAATGTCCGGCCGACTGGGGGCAGTCGGGAAAAATGACGGAATATTAACCCGATGGCGCCATGTTTTTCGGCAAAGGGGCGGCTTCGCTCGCGCGGTTTACGCATGGGTGCGCGAAGGATCCTCTGATCAGATTTAGGCAACAGCCCGGTTTTTAGGGCCCGTGGTATGGTTTGGGGGCCGCAGTGGCGGAGGCAACGAAGGCACAGAACAGCAGCCGCGTTCTTGAACGCAGCGCGATGGAAGACAATATGGATCGCCGATTCCGGACCGTCCGGAGCACGGCGGTTCTTGTCGTGGTGCTCAGCCTCATGTGGGCGGTGTTTGGTGCCTACCTGGGAGAGCCTGCGCTTATCGGCAATGCACTGGTGGCCGGGTTCGGTTCGGCGACCGCCTGGTTCCTGGTGCAGACACGCCACAAGATGGTGGCGCGGCTGATCTGGTATACGACCGGTCTGTTTGCGGTGCTGGGGGCGGTCTTTACCCTGCATCCGGCCAGCAATGCCGAGATGATGTTCGTGGCGCTTCTGGGCGGGCCATTCATGACTTTTTCCCTGAAGCGGGAGAAACCGATCATCATCGGGCTGATCGTCGGCATTCTCTGCGCCTGGATCGCGACGCGGATTGTCGGCCACGACTACTTTGGCCCGCCGGTCTTTGATGAGGCCTTCTCGCGCAGCTATCTGTCCCTTCCGGTCATGCTGACCATCTTCGGGATCATCATGATCGAGATGATGGCCTTCGGGCAGTTGACCGATTCCTACAGCGAGGAACTGTGGCGCGCGCATCAGAAAGAGCGCAAGGCCAACCGCGCTAAGAGCGAATTCCTGGCCGCCATGAGCCATGAAATCCGCACGCCGATGAACGGCGTTATCGGCATGGTCGAGATTCTGGAGAACACCACGCTCAAGCCCGAGCAGCGGCGCATCCTGCATGCGATCAAGGAGTCCTCCTCGTCCCTGTTGTGGATTATCGACGACATCCTGGATGTGTCGAAGATCGAAGCGGGCAAGATGGAGCTTTCCAACGGGCCGATGCGTCTGCTTCCGGTGGTGGAAAGCGTCGCCGAAACCCTGCGGGCGCATGCGGATCAGCAGCGGGTCGAATTGTCTTTGTCGGTACAGGCCAGCATCCCCGATTCGATTCTGGGGGATGCGGGGCGGCTGCGGCAGATCCTGCTCAATCTCCTTGGCAACGCCATCAAGTTTTCCGCCCCGCAAGAGGGGGCGCCGACCGGAATCGTCAGCCTGAGGGTGGAAACCAGCGGCCCCGACTGGATCGAGTTCATCGTCGAGGACAATGGCATCGGCATGGATGCAGAGGTTCAAAAGGCGATCTTCCAGCCGTTCGAGCGTTCTGGCGATGTGGTGCGGCGGATGATTCAGGGCAATGGTCTGGGCCTGACCATCGTCAAGCAGCTTGCGGAGAAAATGCGGGGGGAAATCTCGGTCACCTCCACCCTGGGGCAGGGATCCGTCTTTACCCTGCGTCTGCCGGTAACCGATGCGACCGGTCCGCTGAAGTGTCTGAGCCTGACCGGGGTGCAGATCGTGGCCATGCTGCCGAAGGGCACGGATACCGCCAGCTGGTCCTCATGCGCGCTGGCGGCGGATTGCGATATCAAGTGGGTCTCCAATCGCGACGAATACCTGGCGCTTGCCCGCGCGGCGGGGCCGGAAACGATCTTTGTGTTGTCGGCGGCCCAGTCACAGGATCGCACCAGTGAATGGCTGCGTGCCCGGATCGAAGAGGAGCTGCCGGACCTGCAGGTGCTGATGCTCAGCCGGGATCGCACCGAGGTCACGGGAAGGCGCAGCGCGACGCGCTTTGCGGTTCAGGACATGCCGGTGCTGCCCAGCCACTTTTGGGACGGGATCGCCTATCTGTCGGGGCGCAAGGAGGCGCAGGAAGAGGCGCCGGACCGCCGCGCGGTGGACCGGGCGACGCCCAGTGAGATGCGCATCCTGGTGGCAGAGGACAATGAGATCAATCAGGCTGTCTTTGAATCGCAACTGGAGCTTTTGGGCTATTCCGCCGTGATCGTGCGGGACGGCCAGGAGTGCCTGAAGGCCTGGGAGAGCGGAGATTTCGATCTGGTTCTGACCGATTGCCAGATGCCGGTGATGGACGGGTTCGAGATGACCCGCCTGCTGCGGGAGGCCGAACAGCGCGATGGGCGCAGGCCGACGCCGGTGATCGCGGTGACCGCCAACGCGCTGGACGGCGAGGCGGACAAATGCCTGGCCTCAGGGATGGACGGGTATCTGGCCAAACCCGTCACCATCGCGGCGCTGGAGCAGATCCTGAATACCCATCTGCCGATGAGCGGAGGGGCGCGTTCGCTGGCGGGCTCGGATATTCCGCCCCGCGCGGCCCAGGGGTAGAAACAGGAAAAGGCGCCCCGAACTGCGAGGCGCCTTTTGTATCTGTCAGCTTGGGAGATCGAGGCCCATGCCCTGATCAGAACCCAGCCCCAGTCAGAACCCTGCCCCGATCAGGACGGAGAGGTCACTGCGGTGCGCTGTTCGCTGGGGAATTCGCGCGGCGGACGCCCGATCACGTCCTTCAGCTCTTCCAGCTCGATGAAGTTGTCGGCCTGGCGGCGCAACTCGTCCGAGATCATCGGGGGCTGGCTGCGGATGGTCGAGACAACCGAAACCCGCACGCCCTGACGTTGCAGGCTGGCAATCAGCGGCCGAAAATCGCCATCGCCCGAGAACAGCACGATATGATCGACGCGCGGGGCCAGTTCCATGGCGTCCACTGTCAATTCGATATCCATGTTGCCCTTGACCTTCCGGCGGCCCATGCTGTCCGTGTATTCCTTGGCCGGCTTTGTCACCATGGTGAAGCCATTGTAGTGCAGCCAGTCGACCAGGGGTCGGATCGGAGAATACTCGTCATTTTCCAGCAGTGCCGTGTAATAAAAGGCGCGCAACAGCTTTCCACGGCGCATGAATTCCTGCCGCAAAAGCTTATAGTCGATGTCAAAACCCAGCGCCTTTGCTGCTGCGTATAGGTTCGAACCATCGATGAACAGCGCGAGCCGTTCGTCTTTGTAAAACATTAAATTGTCCTTCCGATGTCACCGCGTCGCCAAGTGTACCGTGAGTGAATGCAAATATGCGGCGAAACGGGTGGACTTAATGTAAGTTATTTGCCATCCGCTGCAAGCAAAAGGATTATGGGAAACGATGCCAAAATGACCGTTATCCGGTCAAATGCGTTAATCGCACTGGGGGGGAATCTCACCCGGCACGACCTGCTGCCACAGGATATCCTTGCTGCGGCCGTTGCCGACCTTGCCGTCGAGGCGGGCGATTTGACCGCGGTGTCCCGGTTCTTTCGCACCCCGTGCTTTCCTGCCGGGGCGGGTCCAGACTATGTGAACGCGGTGGTTGAACTGGAGACAGATCTGTCCGCTTCGGCGCTCTTGGAGCGGTTGCACGGGATCGAGGCACGCCATGCGCGCAAGCGGGTGCAGCGATGGGGCATGCGCACGCTTGATCTGGATCTGTTGTCTTTCGATGACCGTGTGCTGCCCGATGCCAGGAGCTACGGCCACTGGCGCGACCTGCCGCTTGAGCGCCAGATGCAGGAGGCCCCGGATCAGCTGATTCTACCGCATCCGCGCCTTCAGGATCGGGCCTTTGTTCTGGTGCCCCTGTGCGACATTGCGCCGGGCTGGTGCCATCCGGTTCTGAAGAAAACCGCAGCGGAGATGCGCGATGCGCTGCCAAAATCGGAAATTGACAGTGTAATCGCGCTTTATTGACCCGATGCGCTCTTTTCTGCGCTTGTCAACAAAAACATATCGGCTTAGAAGTCTCCCTTCCGGACCCACTTATATTTTGGAGAGTCGCCCATGGCCCGCGTGACGGTTGAAGACTGCGTAGACAAGGTTCCCAACCGGTTTGAGCTGGTGATGCTGGCTGCCCATCGCGCCCGCGAGATTTCCGCCGGTTCGCCGATCACCGTGGAACGCGACAATGACAAGAACCCGGTGGTCTCCCTGCGTGAAATCGCCGAGGAAACTCAAAGCGCCGATGAACTGCGCGAGCGGCTGATCGAAAGCAACCAGACCCAGATCGAAGTCGACGAACCCGAAGAGGATTCGATGGCGCTTCTGATGGGGGCCGAAAACGACAAACCCACCGAGGACGACATGTCCGAGGAAAAACTGCTGCGCGCGCTGATGGAGGCCCAGGGCCAGGGCTAACCCGCGCAGATATCGCTACCTGAGGCTGCGGATCGGATATGACATCTCCCGAAATCTCCGCCGGAGATCTGATTGCTCTGGTCCGCAACTACAACCCGAAGACAAATGCCAAGCGCATTGCCGAGGCCTATGAGTTCGGCATGGAAATGCACGAGGGCCAGTTTCGTCATTCGGGTGAGCCCTATTTCACCCATCCCGTGGCGGTCGCCGCCATCCTGACCGAACAGCGCCTGGATGATGCCACCATCATCACGGCGCTTCTGCACGACACCATCGAAGACACCAAGGCCTCCTACGAGGAAGTCGCGCGCCGCTTTGGCAACGAGGTGGCGATGCTGGTCGATGGGGTGACCAAGCTCACCAATCTGCAGCTTTCGAGCCGGGAAACCAAGCAGGCGGAAAACTTCCGCAAGCTGTTCATGGCCATGTCCAAGGATCTGCGGGTGATCCTGGTGAAACTGGCCGACCGCCTGCACAACATGCGCACGATCAAGGCGATGCGCCCCGAAAAACAGGCCCAGAAGGCGCGCGAGACCATGGATATCTATGCGCCGCTGGCGGGCCGCATGGGCATGCAGTGGATGCGCGAAGAGCTGGAGGATCTGGCCTTTCGGGTGCTGAACCCCGAAGGCCGCCAGTCGATCATCCGCCGTTTTGTCACCCTGCAGCGGGAAACCGGCGATGTGATCCACCGGATCACCGGCGACATGCGCTCCGAGCTGGAAAAGGCGGGCATCGAGGCCGAGGTCTTTGGCCGCGCCAAGAAACCCTATTCGATCTGGCGCAAGATGCAGGCCAAGGATCAGGGGTTCTCGCGTCTTTCGGATATCTACGGCTTTCGCGTGATCACCCAGTCCGAGGATGACAGCTACCGCGCGCTGGGCGTCATTCACCAGCGCTGGCGGGCGGTGCCGGGCCGGTTCAAGGACTATATCAGCCAGCCGAAATCGAACGGGTACCGCTCGATCCACACCACCGTTTCGGGGCGTGACGGCAAGCGGGTCGAGGTGCAGATCCGCACCCGCCAGATGCATGACGTGGCCGAAACCGGCGTTGCGGCGCATTGGTCGTACCGGGATGGTGTGCGTTCGGAAAACCCCTTTGCGGTGGATCCGGCGAAATGGATTTCCTCGCTCACCGAACAGTTCGACGCCGAGGAGGATCACGATGAATTCCTCGAGGCGGTCAAGCTGGAGATGTATTCCGACCAGGTCTTCTGCTTCACCCCCAAGGGCGATGTGATCAAGCTGCCCAAGGGGGCGACCCCGATCGATTTCGCCTATGCGATCCATACGCGCATCGGTCACGCCTGCGTCGGCGCCAAGGTGGACGGCATCCGCGTGCCGCTGTGGTCGCGGCTGCGCAACGGTCAGTCGGTCGAGGTGATCACCGCCGAAGGGCAGACGCCGCAGGTCAGCTGGCTGGAGATCGCCACCACCGGTAAGGCCCGCACCGCCATTCGCCGCGCCCTGCGCGAGGCGGATCGGGCCCGGTTCGTGAAGCTGGGGCATGAATTGGCGCGCTCGGCCTTCGAACATGTGAACCGCAAGGCCACCGACAAGGCGCTGGAAACCGCCGCCCGCGCCCTGCGGGTCAGTAGCGTCGATGAACTTCTGGCGCGTCTCGGCGCGGCCGAGATCGTTGCCCATGATGTGGTGCAGGCGGTCTACCCCGATCTGACCGCCCACGAGAGCGATGAGATATCCATGCGCCGGGCGGTGATCGGCCTGGAGCCGGGGCAGAGTTTCGAGCGCGCGCCCTGCTGTCAGCCGCTGCCGGGCGAGCGGATCATCGGGATCACCTACCGGGGCCAGGGCGTTGTCGTGCATGCCGCCGATTGCGACCGCTTGGGCGAATATGAGGACCAGCCGGAACGCTGGGTCGATGTGCATTGGCACAGTGGCACCCACCCGGCGGTCTACAGCACGACGCTGGAAATGATCATCGGCAATGACGCGGGGGTCCTGGGGCGAATTTGCACATTGATCGGCGAGAAGAAGGCCAATATCTCGGACCTGGAATTCGTCGACAGGAAACCAGACTTTTACCGACTTATGATCAACGTGGAACTGAGGGACGTGGAGCAGCTCCACTCCCTCATGTTGACACTCGAGGCGGAAAGTGATGTCGCCGAAGTGGTGCGGTTCAGGGATAAGCCGGTGAACCGCGCGATTCCGGGATAGTGGTTCGGCTGGAACTGGGAAGGACGCAGACCGTTGGTATTCAGGCGCCGGGACAGACGTCCGCCCCTTCGTGCGGTTGCGGATTTTTTCTGGCCCCGTGGCGGCTGGACCCGGGCTTTTCACTACGTCAAACACCGCGTCCGCAGGCTGCCCGATTCGCCTGAACGGATCGCGCGCGGGGTCTGGGCCGGGGTCTTCACCACCTTCACGCCGTTTTACGGCATGCATTTCGTCGTCGCCGCGCTCATTGCCCGGCTGATGAATGGCAATATCCTGGCCGCTCTCAGCTCTACCTTCTTTGGCAATCCGCTGACCTATGTGCCTATCGGTGTGGCTTCGTTGCAGACCGGACATTGGCTGTTGGGCACGGAATTCGACGAAGATGTCGACAAATCCCTGGTCGGCAAGTTCCTCGCGGCGGGCCATGACCTGAAAAGCAACCTCTTTGCCCATTTCACCGGCGACCCGGTGGATTGGCATGGGTTGAGCCTGTTCTATAACGAGGTCTTCTATCCCTATATGGTTGGCGGCCTCATTCCCGGTGTCATCACCGCCACGGTCTGTTACGTGATCAGCCTGCCTCTGATCCGTGCTTATCAGCAGCGCCGCCGGAGCAAGATCAAGGCCAAGTTCGAAGAGATCAAACGCCGGGCGGCTCTGGAAGGGGTCAAACCGCAAGAGGCGCCGGTGAAGAAGGGGCTGAAGACCAGCCTCAAATCCTCGCTTGGGGCGCGGGTCAAGCGCCGGGCCGACTGACCGCCCTTTGTTTCGCGGGCGGGTGAAAACGGGGTTGCCCCTGTCGATTGCCCGTCTAGTCTCTGGCGCAGGACAACCCTATCAGGATCAGGGATCATGGCAGAGACAAAGGCAGACAACCGGCTGCGGCTGGGTGTGAACATCGACCACGTGGCGACCGTGCGCAATGCCCGTGGCGGCGACAACCCGGACCCGGTGCGCGCCGCGCTGCTGGCGCAGAACGCAGGCGCCGACGGGATCACCGCGCATCTGCGTGAAGACCGCCGCCATATCATCGACAGTGATATCGACGGCATGATGAAGGTGCTGCGCGCGCCCCTGAATTTCGAGATGGCCGCAACCGAAGAAATGCAGGGCATCGCCCTGCGCCATAAGCCTCATGCGGTCTGCCTGGTGCCCGAACGGCGCGAGGAACGCACCACCGAGGGCGGGTTGGATGTGGCCGGAAACGACAATGCCCTGGCCAAGTATATTACGCCCCTGGGGGATGCGGGCTGCCGTGTTTCCATGTTCATCGCCGCCGACAGGGCGCAGGTCGAGGCGAGCCACCGCATTGGCGCTCCGGTGATCGAACTCCACGCAGGCGCCTATGCCGATGCCTGGGCCGAAGGGCGCTGGGATGCGCGCGATGCGGAACTGGCCAAGATCACCGAGATGGCCGCCTATGCCCATGAGCTGGGCCTGGAGGTCCATGTCGGCCACGGTCTGACCTATGACAGCGTCGGTCCCATTGCAGCCCTGCCGCAGGTGAAGGAGCTGAACATCGGCCACTTCCTGATGGGAGAGGCGATGTTTATCGGCCTGCCTGCCGCCATCGCCGAAATGCGCCGCCTGATGGATGCCGCCCGCAGCGGAGCGGAGACATGAACCTCAAGCGTTTCAGCATCGTTTATGTGGTCACGGCTCTTGCCCTGATCGCCATCGTCTCTGTCGTGCAGGCCGTTCTCGGTTTTCGTATCGCCAATGGCGGGATGAGCATCATCCCTGCCATCGTTGCCGGTATGATCGAAGGGCAGCGCTATGCCCGGGCCCACCGCGCGCTGCCTGAAGGCGCAGACATGTGGCGCTTTGCCAAGGCTGCGGCGCTGGTGATCCTTGGCCTGTCGCTGGTCTTTGCCGTGGTGTTCAGCCTCATCATGCCAGACCTGCGTCAGATGATGAGCGATCCGGTCGGGGCCAGCGTTCTGTTCGCGGGATCCCTGCTGCAGGCGGCTCTTGGCCTGGTGCTGGTGCGGTTCTTCGTCGGTATGGGCGCGAAATCCCAACTGACCGCGATCCGCAAGCAGGAGGAGCGGGAGTGATCCCGGCCACAGGCCCATGATCCTTGGCATCGGCACCGATCTTGCCAACATAGAGCGGATCCAGCGCACGCTGGACCGGTTCGGGGATCGGTTTCGCAACCGGGTCTTCACCGAGGTGGAGCAGCGCAAATCCGAACGCCGTCGTGATGTGGCGGGCACCTATGCCAAACGCTGGGCCGCCAAGGAAGCCTGCTCCAAGGCGCTGGGCACCGGGTTGCGCATGGGGATCGCCTGGAAGGACATGTCGGTCAGCAACCTACGCACCGGCCAGCCGGTGATGCATGTGACCGGCTGGGCGGCGGACCGCCTGGCACAGATGACCCCGCCCGGCCATGAGGCGGTGATCCATGTGACTTTGACCGACGATCACCCCTGGGCGCAGGCCATGGTACTGATCGAAGCGCGGCCCATTGCTGATCCAGGGCGCGAATCCGGCGCGGAAGCTTGACTTACCCCCTGTCGGCCCGCATGTAGCCCCGGACTCAATGCCATTACACCGGAGAGCCCGATGACGGCCAAACACCATGCCGGACATTCGATCCTTGAGACGATCAAGACCATTGTCTACGCGCTGCTGATTGCGGGCGTCTTTCGCACGCTGTTCTTCCAGCCCTTCTGGATTCCCTCCGGCTCGATGAAGGAGACGCTGCTGATCGGCGATTTCCTCTTCGTGAACAAGATGGCCTATGGCTATTCCTATGCCTCCTGTCCCAGCGTGCGCCTTGGGGTTGTCGGCCTTGATGTGGATGCCAGCGACATCTGCGGTTTCCTGGATGGCGAAAACACTCGCATCCTTGGCAGTGAGCCCGAGCGCGGCGATGTGGTCGTCTTCCGCCACCCGGTGACCGGCACCGATTTCATCAAGCGTCTTGTCGGCTTGCCCGGCGACCGGGTTCAGGTCAAGAACGGCGTGTTGCACATCAACGGCAGCGCCGTGGCCCTGCAGGATGCGGGCGAGTTCGAAGAGGTGATGGAGCGTCAGGGGCCGATGGGATCCTACCCGCGCTGTGAAAACGCGCCGGTGGGGCAGGGTGCGGCCTGCAAGAAATCCCGCCAGATCGAAACCCTGCCGGGCGGCACGCAGCATGCGGTCCTCAATATCGCCAATCAGGGGATGGATCACACCGGGGTCTACCTTGTGCCGGACGGGCATTACTTCTTCATGGGCGACAACCGCGACAATTCCAGCGACAGCCGCCTGCCGCAATCCGCCGGTGGCGTGGGCTTCGTGCCCTATGAGAACCTCATCGGTCGTGCGGATCGCATCATGTTCTCTTCCGCCGGGCGGTCGATGCTGTTCTTCTGGACCTGGCGCGGCGATCGTTTCTTCAAGGGCATCGAGTGAAGCTGTCCAAGGATATGCGCGCCCTTGAGGCGCGGATCGGCCATCAGTTCACCCGGCCCGATCTTCTGCTGCGCGCGCTGACCCATGCCTCGGTCTCTTCGCCGACCCGGCAGGACAACCAGCGGCTTGAGTTTCTCGGTGATCGGGTGCTGGGGCTGGTGATGGCCACGGCGCTGTTGGAGCATGACAAGGCTGCAAGCGAAGGCCAGCTGGCGCCGCGTTTCAACGCTTTGGTGCGCAAGGAAGCCTGCGCCGATGTGGCCCGTGAGATCGATCTGGGCGCCGTGCTGAAACTGGGTCGGTCGGAAATGATGTCCGGCGGACGGCGCAAGCAGGCGCTTTTGGGGGACGCGATGGAGGCGGTGATTGCCGCCGTCTACAAGGATGCAGGCTTTGAGGCCGCGCAGGCGATGATCCTGCGGCTGTGGGGGGATCGGATCGGTGCCGTCGAAGAGGATGCCCGCGATCCCAAGACAGCGCTGCAGGAATATGTGCAGGCCCGCCGCCAGAACCCGCCATCCTATGTGCAGATCGCCCGCGAAGGGCCCGATCACCAGCCGATCTTCACCATCGCGGTGCGGCTGGAGGACGGCACCGAAGAGCAGGCCTCTGCCGGGTCGAAACGCCAGGCCGAACAGGCCGCCGCCAAGGCCCTTTTGACACGATTGGAGCAAGACACATGACCACCCGCGCCGGATTCATTGCCCTGATCGGAGAACCGAACGCAGGCAAATCCACCCTGTTGAACCGCATGGTCGGGGCCAAGGTCTCGATCGTGACCCACAAGGTGCAGACCACCCGCGCCCGCATTCGCGGCGTGGCGATGGAGGGCGACAGCCAGCTTGTGTTTGTTGACACGCCGGGCCTGTTCAAGCCGCGCCGCCGTCTGGACCGTGCCATGGTTGCCGCCGCCTGGGGCGGGGCTGCAGATGCCGATGTGGTCGTCCTTCTGGTCGAGGCCCATCGCGGCGTCACCGAGGGTGTCGAGCGGATCCTGGAAGGTCTGGAAGAGATCGGACAGGGCCGCACCGTGGCGCTGGCGATCAACAAGATCGACAAGGTTCAGGCCGAGGATCTGCTGGCGCTGACCAAGAAGCTGAACGACGCCTACGCCTTTGCCGAGACCTTCCTGATCTCTGCCGAGCGTGGCCACGGGGTCGATGATCTGCGCCACTGGCTGGCCAATGAGCTGCCCGAAGGTCCCTGGCTTTACCCCGAAGACCAGATTGCCGATCTGCCGATGCGCATGATCGCGGCGGAAATGACCCGCGAAAAGCTGACCCTGCGCCTGCATCAGGAATTGCCCTACCAGCTGACCGTTGAGACGGTGAACTGGGAAGAGCGCAAGGACGGCTCCGCCAAGATCGACCAGATCATCTATGTGGTGCGTGACGGTCACAAGGGCATCGTGCTGGGCAAACGCGGCGAGACGATCAAGGCCGTCAGCCAGGCCGCCCGCGCCGAGCTGGAAGAGTTCCTGGACCGCAAGGTGCACCTGTTCCTGCAGGTCAAGGTGCGGCCCAACTGGCTGGAAGAGGCCGAGCGCTACTCGGAAATGGGGCTCGACTTCAAAGACGGAAACGCATGAGCCGCCTGACCGCCCGGTTCTGGGTCGATGCCTATCTGGCTCGCCTCAGGTTCCAGGAGATCCCCGCCTTCGTGACCGCCCATGGCGATGACACTGCGGGCGCGGTTCTGGTCAAGCTGAACACGCTGGATGGCCAGGCCGAAGCCTTTCACCGCTCCTACGATCTGATGAGCGGCGATCGCAAATGGGTCTCGCTGGCCGCCGGGGCAGAGAGGGATGTGGATGCCGCCATCGCCAAGCAGCGCGGCTTTGATCCCGACCTCTGGGTGATTGAGGTCGAGGATCGGCAGGGGCGGCACCTGCTGGATGAACCGGGGTTGGACTGACGGGACTTTTCCGGCTCAGGCAGACTGATCCGGGCGCAGGCAGGCCGGTTCAAAAAAGAACGAGAAGATCTTCTCATCCCGCAAGACGAAGGTGACAGCGCTGGTGCAGTTGCTGTCCGTCGTTGCCTGGCCGTTGAGCGTCGTGGCGTCGGAGCCGATGTGAACGCGGGTGAAGCTGCTGCTCGTATAGACCTGAAGATTGCGGAACCGCTGCTCCAGGGCGGCGGGAGAGATGTCTTTCTGGGTGTCGGGATGCAGGCGCGTGTAGGCCGCCTCGTAATTCTGCTGGCTCAGGATTTGAATGAACTCCTTGGCAAGGGCGCGTTCCTGTCTGCTGAAGAAGGACACCGCGCCGACGAACAGGAGAATGAGCAGGAATATCGTGCCGCAGATCTTGATGATCCACCCAAAGGCTTTCTTGATCAGGTTCATTTCAATTCATCCGTGTTGATGGTGGCATCCTTCCACAAGCCATCGTGAAATGGTAGCGGTTGTGGGGGAAGGGCAGGCTGAATTTATCGGTTGGACGAGGGAAGAGGCGCAGATGGACTGGCGCGATCACGGCATATTGTTGAGCCTGCGCCGCCACGGCGAAAGCGCCGCCATCATCGATGTCTTTACCGAAAGCCATGGCCGCCACGCCGGTGTGGTACGCGGCGGGGCCGGGCGGCGGATGGCGCCGATCCTGCAACCGGGGGCGCAGCTGGATCTGACCTGGCGGGCGCGGCTGGAGGAACATCTGGGCAGTTATCAGGCCGAGCCTTTGCGCAGCCGCGCGGCGGCGGCCCTGTCGGGGCGGCTGGCGCTGGCAGGCCTCAACGCGGTGACGGCGCTTCTGTCCTTTTGCCTGCCCGAACGTGAAGCCTATCCTGCGCTTTATGCCGGGACCGAGCAGCTTTTGGATCTGCTGGAGCAGGAGCAACTCTGGCCCTTGGCCTATCTCCATTGGGAAGTGGCTTTTCTGGAGGAGATGGGCTTCGGTCTGGACCTTGCAGCCTGTGCCGTCACCGGCTCCCAGGAGGGCTTGATCTATGTTTCGCCCAAGAGCGGGCGCGCGGTCTCCAAGGACGGCGCGGGGGATTGGGCAGATCGCCTGTTGCCATTGCCGCCGGTTCTGCTGGGACAGGGCGAAGCCGAAAACGGAGAGATCGCCCTTGCCCTGCGCACCACCGGGCATTTTCTGGAGCATCACCTGGCGCCCTCACTCGGCAACCGCCCCCTGCCAGAGGCGCGGGGGAGGCTTCTGGACCTGATCAGCCGCCTGCCGTGACGGCTCAGGTGCTGTGCGCTGTCGAGGGTGGCTCTTCAACCGTCCTCGTTTTTGATGAGCGTCGCGATCTTGGCGCCGATGGCCGCGCTGCCCCTGATCGACGGGTGAATGCGGTCCACCGCGTGAAAGCTGAGATCCCCATGCGGCACCAACCCGTCAAGCGAGAGGAAGAACAGACCTTCGGTTTCCTCTGCCAGCAGGGCGATGCGGCGGTCCAGCTCTTGTCCGTCTGTCTTGCAGTGATCGATGGGGGAGCCGCGCCCGGGGCTGCGCAGGTATCCGGTGTAGATTACGCGGGCGCCGGTTTCCCGTAGCTTTCTCATGAGATCGGGAATTGTGCCGCTCTGTGCATCCTCGGCGGCCAGACGATCCAGTTTGCGGGCGCAGGCGATGCAGCCGCAGCCAAGCCACAGATCGTTGCCGCCGCCATTGACCACGATCCAGTCCCAGTCACCGGCACGGAACTGTTTGCGGATGTTCAGCCCCGCAGCGCCGGTCAGCGGCAGCGGGTAGATCATCCGGGCCCCGATGACCGAGCGGTCCACGACCGGCTCTTTCAGGGCGTCTTCGATTGCATCGGATACCGCCTGCCCGGTGCCGCCATTCCAGGCCAGCATGGAATCCCCCATCACCAGAATGCGGGCCTCGGGCTTGCGCGCGGGTGCCTCACCGCAGCCGATGAGGGAAAACAGCGCAAAGAGGGCGATCAGGAACGGGCGCAAGAGGGTGGTCATCCTGAAAACCTATCGCCGGGCCGGCTGCAGGGGAACGGGAAACTGCACGCCTGCGGTCGGTCACAAAAAGAAGCCCGGCACAAAGGCCGGGCCAAGTCGGGGATGTCCCCGGGGAGTGATCGTTGAGAAGGGGGCCTTTAGGCCAACAGGCGACGCGCGATCACCTGGGCCTGGATTTCGGCGGCCCCTTCGAAAATGTTCAGGATCCGGGCATCGCACAGCACGCGGGAGATCTTGTACTCCAGCGCAAAGCCGTTGCCGCCGTGGATCTGCAGGCCGTTGTCGGCCGCCGCCCAGGCCACGCGGGCGCCGAGCAGTTTTGCCATGCCAGCCTCAAGGTCGCAGCGATGGCCGTGGTCCTTTTCCCAGGCCGAGAAATAGGTCAGCTGGCGGGCCACCATGATCTCGACAGCCATCATCGCCAGTTTCGACGACACGCGCGGGAAGTTGATCAGGGACTTGCCGAACTGCTTGCGGTCCTGGGCGTATTGCATCGCGATATCCAGCGCCGATTGCGCCACGCCAATGGCGCGGGCGGCGGTCTGGATGCGGGCGCTTTCAAAGGTCTCCATCAGCTGCTTGAAGCCCTTGCCCTCTTCGCCGCCCAGAAGGTTCTCGCCCTTGACCTTGAACCCGTCAAAGCCCAGCTCGTATTCCTTCATGCCGCGATAGCCCAGAACCTCGATCTCGCCGCCGGTCATGCCTTCGGTGGGGAAGGGGGTCTCGTCGGTGCCGGGGATCTTTTCCGCCAGGAACATGGACAGGCCGCGGTGATCGGTGGTGTTCGGATCGGTCCGCGCCAGCAGGGTCATCACATGAGTGCGCGCCGCATGGGTGATCCAGGTCTTGTTGCCGGTGATCTCATAGTCGCCCTCGGCATTCTTCACCGCGCGGGTGCGCAGGGAGCCAAGGTCGGAACCGGTGTTCGGCTCGGTGAAAACAGCGGTGGGCAGGATTTCGGCGCTGGCGATCTTGGGCAGCCAGTTGGCCTTCTGCTCGTCGGTGCCGCCTGCGATGATCAGCTCGGCCGCGATTTCGGAGCGGGTGCCAAGGCTGCCAACACCGATATAGCCACGCGACAGTTCTTCGGAGACCACGCACATCGATGCCTTGGAGAGGCCAAAGCCGCCAAATTCCTCGGGAATGGTCAGGCCGAAGACACCCATCTCGGCCAGCTCGTTGATGATCTCGATCGGGATCAGCTCGTCCTTGAGGTGCCATTCGTGGGCAAAGGGTTCGACCTTTTCCAGTGCATAGCGGCGGAACTGGTCGCGGATCATTTCCAGCTCTTCATCGAGGCCCGAGGCGCCGAACATGACCGACCCGGCCTGCTCCTGCATCAGCTCGACCAGGCGGGTGCGGGCGGCGTTGGAGTTGCCGTCGCGGCTCAGCGCCTGCACCTCGGCGGTGTTCAGCGCCGCTTCGGCCTCTGCGCCCAGACCAAGATCCTGCAGGCGGATGATCTCGCCCTGGTTCATCTGGATGCCGCCACGGATCTGCGCCAGGTATTCGCCAAAGGCGATCTGGTGGATCAGCTGCTCCATCTCGTTGAACTTGCTTTCGCCGTCCATGCGGGTGGCCCAGTTCTGCATCTGGCGCAGGCTGTAGACATATGTGGCCAGCCAGGACAGCCCGTGGGCCGCCGTCTGATGCTGTTCCACCAGCGCGCCGGAGACGCGGCCATCCGCCGTCACCAGATCGCGCACCGCGGTCTTGGCAGCCTCCAGAAGCTGGTCCAGAGGGGCAATCGTCGCTGCGGTCAATGTCAGCAGGTCGGGGAGTACAGTGGGCTTCATTTGCAAGTCCTGTCCGTCATGGGCCATGAATCACATCCTTCTTCGGTCGCTTGGTGGTAATCATTTCGCAGTTGCAGCGCAATAAAAATACGCCGCGATGCGGCATTTGGACCAAAAGTTTCGCGTTTATTTTGCCCGTGCAGCGGTTTGAAGCTGAGGCTATGAAGGGCCATGATGGATTTCTTTGCTGCATTTACACCTGAAGAACTGGTGGCCGCCTTTGGCGTTGCCCTTGTGGCGGGCACGGTCAAGGGGCTGGTCGGTTTTGCCATGCCGATGATTCTGGTCTCCGGGCTCAGCATGTTCATGTCGCCCGAGATCGCCCTTGCCGGCCTCATCCTGCCAACGCTTGTGACCAATGGCATGCAGGCGCTGCGCCAGGGGGTGGCGGCGGCGATGCAATCGATGAAGCGGTTTCGGCTGTTCCTGCTGGTCGGTCTGGTCTTCCTCTTGGCCAGCGCCCAGATGGTGCGGGTGCTGCCGCAACAGGTGATGCTGCTGATCATCGGCGTGCCTGTGTCGCTGTTCGCGCTGACGCAGCTGATGGGCAAGCAGCTGACCCTGTCCAGACCCACCCGCCGTTCCGAGGCGCTGGTGGGTGGTTTTGCCGGGCTGATCGGCGGCATGTCGGGCATCTGGGGGCCGCCGACGGTGGCCTATCTCACCGCGCTTGGCACCGAAAAGAGCGAGCAGATCCGGGTGCAGGGGGTGATCTACGGCATGGGGGCGGTGGCGCTCTTGTTCGGGCATATCGCATCCGGCGTGATGCGGGCGGAAACGGCGCCCTTCTCGGTGGCGCTGATCCTGCCAGCCGTCTTGGGCATGTGGGTCGGAGGACGTCTGCATGACCGTATCGATCAGGTGGCCTTCAGGCGGGTGACCCTGGTGGTGCTGCTGGTTGCGGGGTTGAATTTGCTGCGCCGTGCCTTGATGCTGTAGGCACAGCCCGCAAAGCCGGGCAGGTTTGGGCCGGACTAGTCATGCGGGGCAGAAGAGCGACATGGGCAATCGCCTGACGGCACATCAGCTGGCCCTTGGTTCCATCCTGGTTTCCCTGATCGTTCTGGGGATGAAGGTCATTGCCTGGTGGCTGACCGGCTCCATTGCGCTGTTTTCCGATGCATTGGAATCGCTGGTGAACGTGGGCGGTGCGGTGCTGGCTTGGTTCGCGGTGCGCTATGCCAGCCGTCCGCCGGATGCGGATCACCCCTTCGGGCACCACAAGGCCGAGTATTTCTCGGCGGTGACCGAAGGCATCATGATCATCATCGCGGCTTTCCTGATCCTGGAGCAATCCATCTATGCGCTGATGCGCCCGGTGTCGCCAGCCGAATGGGGCATGGCGGGGCTTTGGATCAATGCGGGCGCCATGGTGGCCAATCTCTTGTGGGCGCGGGTCCTGATCGGGCGGGGCGGCGTGTTGAAATCTCCGGCGCTGGTTGCGGGTGGGCGCCATCTGATGAGTGATGTCTGGACCTCTGCCGGGGTGCTGGTCGGCCTTGGCCTGGCGCTGTGGAGCGGCTGGAGCTGGCTGGATCCGGCACTGGCCCTGCTGGTGGCGCTCAATATCCTGCGCGAGGGCTACGCGGTGGTGGTGGCATCGGTGAACGGGTTGATGGATTCCGCTGCCCCGGCGGCAGAGCGCGAGGAAATCGAGGAGATCATCCACCGCTCGGCCGAAGGGGCGCTGCAGGTGCATGGGTTGAAGACCCGCCGCGCAGGCACGGCGCTGTTCGTGGAGTTCCACATGGTGGTTGCGGGCATGATGACGGTGCGCGCGGCACATGACATCTGCGACCGGGTCGAGGACGCGATCCGCGCCGAGCTGCCCGAGGCGAAGGTGAATATCCATGTGGAGCCAGAGCACAAGCTGGAAAAGACCGGCATCTCCCCGCGCTGAGGCGATTGCAATTCCCGTTCGGTTATCCTTTAACTCGCCCTATGGGGGAGAAGCGGATGGAGAATGCTGTATGATTATGGAGTGGGGAAAGTTGTTGAACCCGGGGCGTCTGTGTCGACCGGATTTTGAGGAAAAGCCGGGCCGCCCCGCCTATTTGCAGGATCATGACCGGATCCTGTTTTCCGAGCCCTTCCGCCGCCTGGCCCAGAAAACCCAGGTTCATCCCCTGCACGATCATGACCACGTGCATCACCGGATGATCCATAGCATGGAAACGGTCAGTGTTGGGCGGTCGCTGGGCGCGGGGGTTGGCGCTGTGCTTGAAGACAAGAAGAGGATATCGGATGAGCAAATCAGCAGATTATCCGGTCATATCCAAGCCGCATGTCTAATGCATGATATTGGCAACCCACCTTTCGGACATTCGGGGGAAGACACAATCGGCAGCTGGTTCTCTAAGCACTTTAAAGGGAACGGCGGGCTGTTTGAGGCAATTCCAGAAAACCAGAGAAATGAGTTTCGAAAATTCGAGGGAAACGCCCAGGGCCTCAGGATTGTAGGCAGGTTGGAATACGGTCACCAAGATGGCGGCCTTCGCCTAAGCTATGCCACTCTCGGTGCTTTTATGAAGTATCCCTGTACGCGTGAAATGCATGACGAGATGAAAGTGGGGGGCAAGGTTCCTTACGTAGGGTTGAAAAAATTCGGTGTATTTGCATCGGATGCGCCGCTGTTTGAGGAAATCGCCGACGCTTTGGGCTTGATCCGCGAAAGCCAAGGCTGGTGTCGCCGCCATCCGCTCGCCTTTCTGGTCGAGGCAGCGGACGATATCTGCTACCGCATTCTGGATACCGAAGATGCTGCAACTATGGGCGACCTTCAGGTTCTGGAGGTTGTCGAAGCTCTTGAAGGAATCGCGGGTAAGGCCAACTACATGCCAACAATTCCAGCGCGAGAGCGTATCGGTGCGCTCAGAGCGGTTGCGATAACCGGGGCAATTGCAGGTGCCGTTGAAGCCTTCATGAGCAATTATGATGCTATCATGATGGGCGAGTTCAACAGCGATCTTGTTGGGGCTTCATCTAAGGCTGATGGGTTTCAGAAGCTAGAGGACTTGGCGAACACTCGGATTTTCGTTGCGCGTCGGAAAACTGAACTTGAAGTATCCGGGCGCCAGATCCTGCATGGTATTCTCGACCACTTTTATATGCTGTTCGAGGACTTGAAAGACTGCCAGTGGGATCAGGCCAAGCTGGAAGAGGAGAATTCCCACTGGGCAAAGCTGATCCGCGCTGTGGATCTGGATCTGCGCGGTGTGCAGGATGAATACACGGCGCTGCACTCGCTGGCCGATTTTGTTTCCGGCATGACCGACCGCTATGCGGTAAAGGTGCGCGACATGGTCGAGGGACGCATCGCGCAAGGCTGAGCGTCCTGTCCCACAGCAGGTCAAATGAAAAACCCCGGCACCAGGCCGGGGTTTTTTTGTTTTGCGCAAGAAGTGAGGCCTTAGCCGATGGCGGCGGCTTTCACGTCTTCGTCGATATAGGGCAGGTACTGTTCGAAGTTGTCCGAGAACATCTGCACCAGCTTGGCGGCCTGCTTGTCATAGGCTTCCTGGTCGTCCCAGGTGCGGCGCGGGTCCAGCAGAACCTCGGCAACGCCGGGCACGGCAACCGGCACGTCAAAGCCGAAGTTGCTGTCCTTGCGGAACTCGACCTCTGCCAGCGAACCGTCCAGGGCCGCGGTCAGAAGGGCGCGGGTGGCGCGGATCGGCATGCGCGAGCCGATGCCATAGGCGCCGCCGGTCCAGCCGGTGTTGACCAGCCAGCAGGTGGCACCGTGCTGGGCGATCTTGTCACGCAGCAGGTTGCCGTAGACTTCGGGGCGGCGCGGCATGAAGGGGGCGCCAAAGCAGGTGGAGAAGGTCGGCTCCGGCTCGGTCACGCCGCGCTCGGTTCCGGCCACCTTGGAGGTGAAGCCCGACAGGAAGTGATACATCGCCTGCGCAGGGGTCAGCCGCGCGATTGGAGGCAGCACGCCGAAGGCATCGCAGGTCAGCATGATGATGTTCTTGGGGTGACCGCCGCGCGCGGTGTCCGATGCGTTGGAGATGTAGTTCAGCGGATAGGCGCAGCGCATGTTTGCGGTCAGGCTGTCGTCGTCGAAGTCGAGCTCAAAGGTCTCGGGGTCGAAGACCATGTTCTCGATCACGGTGCCGAACTTGGAGGTGGTGGCGTAGATTTCCGGCTCAGCCTCGGGGTTCAGGTTGATGGTCTTGGCATAGCAGCCGCCTTCGAAGTTGAAGGTGCCGTTGTCGGCCCAGCCATGTTCGTCATCGCCGATCAGTACGCGGTCGGGGTCTGCCGACAGGGTGGTCTTGCCGGTGCCGGAGAGGCCGAAGAAGACGGCGGCGTCCACCGGGTTGCCCTTGGCGTGGTTGGCCGAGCAGTGCATCGGCATGATGCCTTTTTCCGGCAAGAGGTAGTTCAGCAGGGTGAAGACGGATTTCTTGTTCTCGCCCGCATATTCGGTGCCGCCGATCAGGATCAGCTTCTTGTCGAAGTTCAGCGCGATCACGGTCTCGGAGCGGCAATTGTGCTTGGCCGGGTCTGCCTGGAAGCTGGGGCAGTTGATGATGGTGAAATCGGCCAGGAATTCATCCAGGTCCTCGCGCTCGGGGCGGCGCAGCAGGTGGCGGATGAAGAGGTTGTGCCAGGCCAGCTCGGTCACCATGCGCACGTTGATGGCATGGGCCGGATCGGCGCCGCCGACCAGATCCTGCACGAAGTAGTCGCGACCCTTCATGTGCTCCAGCATGTCGGCATAAAGCGCATCAAAGCCTTCCGGGCTCATCTCGGCGTTGTTTTCCCACCAGATGGTGTCGGCAACGCTGTCGGTTTTGACGACGTGTTTGTCCTGAGGAGAGCGGCCGGTGAACTTGCCGGTGGTGACGAGGAACGCACCGCCATTGCCCAGGGTGCCTTCGCCCCGTTTCAGGGCCGCTTCGATCAGCGCGGGCTCCATCAGGTTGTAAGAGACATTGCCCAGACCCTCGATGCCTTGATCCTCGAGGCGGAAATTCGGGTTCACCCGTCCTGATGCCGTGCCTGATGTCATGTGTTCTTTCTCCTGTGGCGGCCAGATGACCGCATACATTTAAAGCCGCGCCCATGCGCAAATTCCCCGGTATCGACACCGGTAAGCGGGGTCTTAACATGACGTTTTAGGGGGTGAACAGGACGCTTTGGCGCAGTTAGCGCCATCAAGACAAGGTTTAGCGCAACCATTCCGCCGGGGCCGAAAAGACAGGCCGCTCTTTAGTCCGGGCTTAGACATTTTTGTCCAAAATAAGCTGCAACAGAGCCATGATTCGCCAATGGGGATTGATTCGCCGTGCCGAAACGGCGATTAAGGAAGGTAAAAGGCGAAAAGCTGAGCAGTGATTGAGGGGCGCTTTCAATGTCGAAGATTGCTTTGGTGGATGACGACAGGAATATCCTGACCTCTGTGGCGATGACGCTCGAGGCCGAAGGGTTCGAGGTCGAAACCTACAACGATGGCCAGGCCGCGCTGGATGCTTTCAACAAGAAGCTTCCAGATATGGCGGTGCTGGATATCAAGATGCCGCGCATGGACGGGATGGACCTGTTGCAGCGCCTGCGTCAGAAAACCCAGATGCCGGTAATCTTCCTCACCTCCAAGGACGATGAGATCGACGAGGTCCTGGGCCTGCGGATGGGGGCGGATGATTACGTCAAGAAACCCTTCTCGCAGCGGCTGCTGGTGGAACGGATCCGCGCCCTGTTGCGGCGTCAGGAGGCGATCAGCGGCGATGCGGGCGATGGCGCTGCCGCTGCTGAAACCAAGGTGATGGAGCGCGGCAACCTGCGCATGGATCCCCTGCGCCACGCGGTCAGCTGGAAGGGCAAGGATGTATCCCTGACGGTGACCGAGTTCCTGCTGTTGCAGGCTCTGGCGCAGCGGCCCGGCTTCGTCAAAAGCCGCGATCAGCTGATGGATGTCGCCTATGACGATCAGGTCTATGTGGACGATCGCACCATCGACAGCCACATCAAGCGCCTGCGCAAGAAGATGCGCAGCGCCGACTCCGATTTCGCGGCCATCGAGACGCTCTACGGGATCGGCTACCGCTACAATGAAGAATAAAGCCAATTCCGGCTTTGTTGGGGAGGCAAGCGCCTATGCGCGACACCGGCGGCACTGACAACCCATCCAAAGGGGATGTGGTCCTGGGCGACGATTGGGTCGCCCCGGAGCAGACGGTGACCGAAGACATGCAGGTGCGCCGGGCGCGTCGCGGGATGTTCTCGCTCAAGGGATCTCCGCTCACCCGCAAGATCATCACCTTCAACCTGATTGCCCTTATCATTCTGGTGGCGGGCATTCTCTACCTCAATTCCTCGCGCCAGAGCCTGGTGCGGCAGAAGGCCGGCGCCCTGGTTTCCGAGGCGAGCCTGATTGCCGATGTCTTCGAGGCGGAACTGCCCGCGGTCGGAAGCGTGAGCTTTGCCACCGGCGACGGGATCGACGCGGCGCGCACCCTGTCAGGTCTCAACCTGCGCGGCGGTGTCGAGGCGATGGTCTTCGATGCCGAAGGAACGCTGATCGCCAGCGTCAAGGGCGTGGCGCGCTCGGATGCCTTGAATGCCCTCAACGAAAGCGAAACCGGCCGCACACTGATTTCCGACGGTTTGTCGGCGCTCTGGTCCACCGTGGGCCGCCTGTTCAACACCGAAGGTGCAGCAGGCGCCGAAGCGCCGCCTTTGGAAGCGCAGCTGGGGGTTCTGGCAGAACGCACCCTGGGCGCCGGGGCCATTATCGATACCGCTGTTGATACCCGTGGCGGCACCGTCTTCTCGGCGGCGGCTCCGATCATTCACAACGGGCAGGCAGTCGGCGTCGTGGCGCTGGCCTCTCCGATCGGTGAAATCGACGCCTTGGTGCGCAGTGAGCGCGAGCGGGTGCTGCAGATGTTCGTGGTGGCCCTGTTGGTCTCCATCGGCCTGAGCCTGGTCCTGGCCTCGACCATTGCCAATCCGCTGGCGGACCTGGCCGCGGCGGCAGAAAGCGGACGCGACCGCGATGCCCGCAAGAGCCATCCGGGCCGGGTGCGTATCCCGGACCTGTCTGCACGCCCTGACGAGATCGGCCGTCTCAGCCGGGCGCTGCGCGGAATGGTGAAAGCTTTATATAGTCGCATCGATAGTAACGAACAATTTGCAGCTGATGTGGCACATGAGATCAAGAACCCTTTGGCCAGCCTGCAATCGGCCGTCGGGACCCTGCGAATGGTAAAGCGGGATGATCAGCGGGAGAAGCTTATGGAAGTGATCGAACATGACGTGCGCCGCCTTGATCGGCTGGTGAGTGACATCTCCAACGCTTCCCGTCTGGACGCAGAACTGGTCAAGGAAGAGGAAGAGGAATTCGACCTTCTGACCATGCTTGGCAACCTCAACCAGTTCCTGGGCGAGGATGCGCGGGCCAAGGGCATCGACTATATTGCCGACCTGCCGCCGCAGCCGATCATGATCCATGGGCTTGAGGCCCGCCTGGCGCAGGTCTTTGTCAATCTGATCACCAATGCGATTTCCTTCTGCGAAGATGGCGATGCCATCCGGGTCTGGGCCCGCCGCCGCGCCAACCGCGTGCTGGTGGTGGTCGAAGACACCGGGCCCGGCATTCCCGAACAGGCGCTGTCCAATATCTTCAAGCGCTTCTACTCGCAGCGCCCGGCCGAGCATTTTGGCAACAACTCGGGCCTTGGCCTGGCGATCTCGAAACAGATTGTCGAAGCCCACGGCGGGGTGATCTGGGCCGAGAATATCCGCCCGACCGAAGTGGATATCACCTCCGAACCCCTGGGGGCGCGCTTTGTGGTTGGTTTGCCGGTCTGACCCTGGTCCAGCATCCGCGCAGGCATGACCCAGCCGGACGCCATGCCAAAGCCGGACACGAACCAGTCTGACACGGGCCTGTGCCTGCATGCCTCCTGCGTCGCGCTGGAGGGGCGGGCCCTGCTGGTCAGGGGCGCGGCGGGTCGTGGCAAGTCCGCGCTGTGTCTTCAACTGATGGCCTATGGCGCCCAGCTGGTGGCCGATGATCGGGTTCTGCTGCGCGTTAATGACGCTGATCTTGTTGCATCCGCCCCCGAGGCGACAAAAGGCCTGATCGAGGCGCGCGGCCTGGGCATCCTGCGTGCGCAATCTGCCGCAGAGGCCCGCGTTGTGGCGATCGTGGACATGGACAGGGTTGAAGGTGACCGGCTCCCGGTTCAGATATGGGAGGAGATACTGGGGCGCACCCTTCCCGTGTTGAAACGGGTCGATGCCGCGCATTTCGCCCCGGCCCTGATGCAATATCTGAAATGCGGAGCCCTGGACCCCGATGCCTAAGCCCTCTCGCGATGTGCAGCCGATTGTTCTGGTCACCGGCCCCTCCGGAGCCGGGCGTACCACGGCGATCAACGTTCTGGAGGATCTCGGGTTCGAGGCGATTGACAACCTGCCGCTGCGACTTCTTCCCAAGCTGATAGACGTTCAGGACAGCGCAGCCCCAATGGCGCTGGGGCTCGACAGCCGCAACCGGGATTTCTCTCCGGCTGGACTCCTGGACATGATCGACATGCTGGCGGCCCGGCGCAGTGCGGAGCTGACGGTGCTCTATCTTGATGCCCGCGCCGAGATCCTGCTGCGCCGCTATTCCGAAACTCGCCGCCGTCACCCGCTGGCGCCTGCCGAAACGCCCGAGGTCGGCGTGGCAAAAGAGCTGGATCTGATGGCGCCGATCCGCGAGCGGGCCGACATGCTGCTGGAAACATCTGAAATGAATGTCCACCAGTTGAAGGCCGAGATCGAACACTGGTTTGCGCCGGGCGGGCGCTCGCTGGCGCTGTCGGTTCAGAGTTTTTCCTACAAGCGCGGGGTGCCACGCAGCGTCGATCTGGTGTTCGATTGCCGCTTCCTGGCCAATCCCTACTGGAAGCAGGAGTTGCGTCATCTCAACGGGCGTGACGCTGCCGTGCAGGCCTATGTCGCGGAGGATCCCCTCTATGAGGGCTTTTTGTTGCGGGTGACGGATATGGTTCAATTCCTGCTGCCGGCCTTTCGCCGCGAGGGGAAATCGCATCTTTCCATCGCCTTTGGCTGTACCGGCGGGCAGCACAGGTCCGTAACACTGGCAGAAACCCTGGCAAAGGCCCTTGCGGAAGACGGACAGCAGGTGTCAATTAGGCATCGCGAGCTGCAGAGCTAGGCAGCAGAACGGAGAGACCGGTTGATCGGAATTGTGATTGTCGCACATGGGGGGCTTGCCAGAGAATATCTGGCGGCGGTCGAACATGTGGTGGGGGCGCAGCCGAACCTGCGTGCGATCACGATCGCGCCGGACGATGACCGCGACGAAAAACAGCGCGAGATCTGCCGTGTGGCCGATGAGGTCGACACCGGCGACGGTGTGGTGATCGTGACGGATCTGTTCGGAGGCTCGCCCTCCAACCTCAGCCTGCGCGCCTGCGTGCCGGTGGACCGACGGATCCTATATGGCGCGAATCTTCCGATGCTGATCAAACTGGCGAAGTCGCGCCATTTGCCGGTGGCTGATGCGGTGCGTCAGGCGATGGAAGCCGGTCGCAAGTACATCAACTCGCAGAACATAAACCCCGCAGGGGAGTAAGATATTTCAATGGTTGTGAAGACGCTTCAGATCGTGAACGAAAAAGGCCTGCATGCACGGGCTTCGGCAAAGCTCGTGGAGGTTGTCGAAGGCTTTGATGCCACCGCCGAAGTTTCCAAGGATGGGATGTCGGCGTCCGGCGACAGCATCATGGGGCTTTTGATGTTGGCAGCCTCGAAAGGAACGACTATTGACGTCGAAACCTCGGGGCCTGATGCAGGCGCTTTGGCTGAGGCATTGGAGGCCCTGGTCGCCGATAAATTCGGCGAAGGGTACTGAGCGGCAGAGCAGCTGTGAAAGACGGGAAGGGCACAGTGGCGGATACGGCGCATGACCATGACGGCGGCCTCACACCGGAAAGTGGGTCGCAAACGGGCGAGGTCTATGACCGGCGCACGCTGACCTATGCCAACTCCTTTGATGACCGCTGGACGGCACTGGCCATTCGCGCCCTCGAATGGTGCACCGGCAAGCTGTCCATCCTGCGGATGGTCAAGAAGTTCGAGAAACAGAACGCCCAGTATCGCGGTCAGAAGTTCTGGCGCGGGGCGCTGAACGTCATGGGGATCGATCTTTTGACCCCCGAAGAGCAGATCCGCAACATCCCGGCCGAAGGGCCGGTGGTGATCGTCGCCAACCACCCGCACGGCATGGTCGATGGCATGATCTTTGCCGATCTCATCGGCCGCACCCGGCTGGACTACCGGATCCTGACACGCTCGGTACTGACCGGTCTGGACGAGGCGGCGACCTCTTTCATGATCCCGGTGCCGTTTCCCCACGATCCCGAAGCACAGCGCAAGATGGTCGAGATGCGCGCCAAGACCATGGCGCATCTGAAAGAGGGCGGCGTGGTGGCGCTGTTCCCGTCGGGCGTGGTGATGTCCTCTGACAGCTGGTTCGGACCTGCGGTGGAGCGGGAATGGAACGTCTTTACCGCGCAATTGATCCGGCGTTCAGGCGCGCGCGTGGTGCCGATGTTCTTCCCGGGCTCAAACTCGCGCTGGTATCAGATTGCCTGCCGGATCTCTCCGATCCTGCGGCAAGGGCTGTTGCTGCACGAGATCGTGCGCTCCTGCAACAAGCCGCAGGCGCCCGTCGTGGGCAAGCCGCTGACGGATGAGCAGATGGAACGGCTACACAGCGATCCGCGTGGCTTCATGGCCTGGCTGCGCGAGCATACGCTGTCGCTTGGCGAGAAAGACTGATTTCTCAGCGTTGAACCTGTGGAGCCTGATGTCTGGGGCTTCAGAGTCACCAAAGCAGCAGCATCAGATCCCTCCTCTCCTGATCCCGGCCTGGCGAAAGCGACCCCATCCTGCAAGGCAAATAACGGTTTCCACGCCCCTTGGGGCGCGGAGCCTCCGCGATTTGTCTGGCAGGCTGTTGCCCCCTTCGCCCGTTGGTCCCCAGGCGAGGAGGGCTCCGAAGCAGCGGCTCAGCGGGTGGGGACCGGCGTTTCGCCGCGGTAGTCGTAAAAGCCGCGCTGGGTCTTGCGGCCCAGCCAGCCGGCCTCGACGTATTTCGTCAGCAGCGGGCAGGGGCGGTATTTGGTGTCGGCCAGCCCGTCATGCAGCACGTTCATGATGGCAAGGCAGGTGTCCAACCCGATGAAATCCGCCAGTTCCAGCGGCCCCATGGGATGATTGGCGCCCAGCTTCATCGATTCGTCGATGGATTTCACCGAACCGACCCCTTCGTAGAGCGTATAGACCGCCTCGTTGATCATCGGCATCAGGATGCGGTTGACGATAAAGGCCGGGAAATCCTCGGCGCTGGCGGCCGTCTTGCCCAGCCGTTCCACCACGGTTTGACAGGCGGCGAAGGTCTCTTCGTCGGTGGCAATGCCGCGGATCAGCTCGACCAGCTGCATCACCGGCACCGGGTTCATGAAGTGGAACCCCATGAAGCGCTCGGGGCGATCCGTCCGGCTTGCCAGGCGGGTGATGGAGATGGAGGAGGTATTCGAGGTGAGAATCGTTTGCGGCTGCAGATGCGGCTGCAGGTCTTCGAAGATCGCCTGTTTGATGGTTTCGCGTTCCGTGGCCGCTTCGATCACCAGATCCGTCGCGCCGATATCGGCCAGCGACAGGGTCGGTACAATCCTGGCGAGCGCGGCCTGCACTTCTTCTTCGCTGATCTTGCCACGGCTGGCCTGCCGGGCCAGGTTTTTCTGGATCGTGCCGATTGCGCCATCCAGGGCACTTTGATTTACGTCATTAATAACAACATCATAGCCCGCTATGGCCATCACGTGGGCAATCCCGTTGCCCATTTGCCCCGCACCGATCACACCGATCTTTTTGACTTCCATGCCCCTGGCTCCCTGGCTGCCTGCCGGAGGATCTTATCGGGCGGTTCGGGGGAGGCACAAGGCCGCACCAGTGCTATTTTAACCGAATTTGAACTTTAGGGAATTTGCAAGCTTTGAGCCTCAGATTGATTATTGGGTGAAAAATTTGGTGGGACTATGAGCTACGAACTCAAAAGCGTTACGGCGCTTTCGGGCGGAACATGTTGCTATGCGGGATCAAGGCTGCAAGTGCGTGGACCCGTGCGTGATCTAGATGACCCGTATATTGCATTCCTGGGCGGAACCGAAGTCTTCGGACGCTTTGTCGCGGAGCCCTTCCCGGCCGTGACGGAAACGCTAGTGGAGCAGCCGTGCGTCAACCTGGGTGGGGTGAACGCGGGGCTGGAAAGCTTCCTGTGCGATACCAGCCTGATGAAGATCGCGCGCGATGCGGATCTTGCGGTGGTGCAATTGCTTGGGGCGCAGAATCTGTCAAATCGCTATTACAAGGTCCATCCGCGGCGCAACGATCGCTTTCTGAAGGCCCGTTCTGAGCTGACCTCGCTGTATCCGGAAGTGGATTTCACCGAGTTTCATTTCAGCAAGCACCTTCTGAGCCGATTGAAGCAGGTGTCCGAAGAGCGTTTCGAAACCCTGCGCCTGCATCTGCAGTCGGACTGGGTCAGCCGCATGGGGGATCTTATCGCGATGATGGAGGGGCGCGTGGTGCTGCTGTGGCTGCGCTACACGCTTGGCGGTCCCGGGCTGCTCGGGCGGGAGCCGGTTCTGATCGACCAGGGCATGGTGGATTCGCTGCGGCCCCTGGTAAAGGGGGTGGTGGAGCTGCCCGTCTCTACCGCAGGGCTGGCCAATGATGTGTTTGGGATGGACATGGGGCCGCTCGACATGCCCACGGCCAAACACATGCTGGGGCCGAAGGAGCATAATCGGATCGGCTGCGCCACGGCCGAGCAGTTGCAGACGGTTCTGAACCCGCGCTAGGCGTCAGGAAACTGCATCTGACAATGAAAAAGGCCCGCATCCTGTGCGGGCCTCTATGGTGTGCGCCCCGGTCAGAGCCGGGGCACTCCGGGGGTCAGCCCAGTTTTTCTGTCAGTTCCGGCACTGCCTGGAACAGGTCGGCCACCAGGCCGAAGTCGGCAACCTGGAAGATCGGGGCCTCTTCGTCCTTGTTGATGGCGACGATGATCTTGGAGTCCTTCATGCCCGCCAGGTGCTGGATCGCACCGGAGATGCCGACTGCGATGTAAAGCTCGGGCGCGACGACCTTGCCGGTCTGACCCACCTGCCAGTCGTTCGGCGCATAGCCCGAATCGACCGCGGCACGGGAGGCACCAACTGCGGCGCCCAGCTTGTCCGCCAGGCCTTCGATCAGTTTGAAGTCCTCTTCGGAACCGACACCGCGACCACCGGAGACAACGACGCCAGCCGAGGTCAGCTCGGGGCGGTCGCTTTCGGCAACCTTGTCTTCGACCCATTCGGACAGGCCGGGGTTTTCGGCAGCACCGGCGGTTTCAACGGCGGCAGATCCACCTTCACCCGCCGCATCAAAGGTCGAGGTCCGGAAGGAGATGACCTTCTTGGCGTCTTTCGACTTCACGGTCTGGATCGCGTTACCGGCGTAGATCGGGCGCTCGAAGGTTTCGCCGTCAACCACTGCGGTCACGTCGGAGATCACCATCACGTCCAGCAGCGCGGCCACGCGGGGCAGCACGTTCTTGGCGTCGGTGGTGGCCGGGGCCACGATATGCTCGTAGTCGCCCGCCAGCGAAACGATCAGTGCTGCGGTCGGCTCGGCCAGGCGGTGACCCAGCGAGGCGTCCTCGGCGACCAGAACCTTGGCAACGCCATCGATCTTGGCGGCGGCGTCACCTGCGGCGGCAGCGGATGCACCGGCGCACAGAACGGTCACGTCACCCAGTGCCTTGGCGGCGGTGACGGCCTTGGCGGTGGCGTCCAGCGCCAGTTCGCCGTTGTTCACTTCGGCAAGGAGAAGAACAGCCATTACACAGCCCCCGCTTCTTTGAGTTTTGCAACCAGCTCGTCGACCGAACCCACGATGATACCGGCCGAGCGCGCTTCGGGCTCCTTGGTGGAGACCACTTCCAGGCGCGGCGAGACATCGACGCCGTAGTCGGCGGCGGTCTTCTCATCCAGCGGCTTTTTCTTGGCCTTCATGATGTTGGGCAGCGAGGCATAGCGCGGCTCGTTGAGGCGCAGGTCCACGGTGACGATGGCAGGCATCTTCACGCTGATGGTCTGCAGGCCGCCGTCGACTTCGCGGGTGACCTTGGCGTTGTCGCCGTCGATGTCGATCTCGGAGGCAAAGGTGCCCTGCGACCAGCCCAGCAGTGCGGACAGCATCTGGCCGGTGGCGTTCATGTCGTTGTCGATCGCCTGCTTGCCGGCGAGAACCAGACCGGGCTGCTCTTCCTCGACGATCTTGGCGAGGATCTTGGCAACGGCCAGGGGTTCGATGTCGGTGTGCACGTCATCGGCGGCAACAACCAGGATCGCGCGGTCGGCCCCCATGGCGAGCGCGGTGCGCAGGGTTTCCTGAGCCTGTTTCACGCCGATCGAGACCGCAACGACCTCGTCTGCCTTGCCGGCTTCCTTCAGGCGGATGGCCTCTTCGACGGCAATCTCGTCAAAGGGGTTCATCGACATCTTGACGTTGGCGAGATCGACACCGCTGCCGTCCGCTTTGACACGGACCTTCACGTTGTAGTCGATCACGCGTTTGACAGGCACGAGTACCTTCATTTTGCGTTCTCTCCTTAACAAATGGCCTGCCGCATGGGCGGCTGGCCTTCATGCTCTCGCGCCGTTGATACCGGGTCAGCCATGCGGGCAACAGCGAAAAATCGTCACGTTGGCGGCCCCGGACGTCGCGTCTGCATGTTTGGGGCATCATTTTTGCAAGAATGTTTCGTAACGGAAAGCCGACTGCCGCCACGGCAGCTTTCCGGGGCGGGGATCACGCCGGGGCAGCGTGGCCCCGGGCGATTCGCCAGATCCGCCCTTGGCTCAGCGATTGGCGCCGGGCACCCATAGAACGTCCCGCGTGCCATTTTCGTTGGCGATCCGGGAGGCGACGAAGAACCAGTCGGACAGGCGGTTGAGGTAGCGCACCGCCGCCGGGTTCACCTCTTCCTCTGTGGCCAGTTCGGTGGCCAGCCGTTCGGCGCGGCGCGCCACGGTGCGGCAGACATGCAGATGCGCCGAGAGTTTCGAGCCGCCCGGCAGCACGAAACTGCGCAGCGGCTGCAGATCCTTGTTCATGGCATCGATTTCGGCCTCAAGCCGCTCGACCTGAACATCCGCAATCCGCAGCGGCGGGTATTCGGCCTCGGCGTCCTTGGCCATATCGGGGCGGCACATGTCGGCGCCCAGATCGAACAGGTCGTTCTGAATGCGGGCAAGGGCTGCGTCCATCTCGCCCGAGGCCTCAAGCCGGGCCACGCCGACAAAGGCATTGAGCTCGTCCGAGGTGCCATAGGCGCTGACCCGCGCGGAATGTTTTGCAACCCGCTGCCCATCGCCCAGGGCGGTGTCGCCCTTGTCGCCGGTGCGGGTGTAGATCTTGCTCAGAACAACCATGCTTCCTTAGCCCCCTTGCGTGCGCAGATAGACAAAGCCCGCGATCAGCACCACGGCGATGAACTGGAACAGCAGCCGCAGCCGCATCATCTTGTTGCCGTACTTGTGGTTGAAGGCGCCGCCCTTGCCGAAGCCGCCCATGCCGATCACCAGAACGATCACCACCGCCGCCATGGCGACGACGGCCAGAATGTATAGCGGGTCACCACCCATTGCGCTTGCTCCTTCGCATTAGCCTTGTGTCGGTCTACCGCCTGGACGGGCCGATGGCGACCGCGAATCCGCTATCTAAGGCGGGTCAGGATGCGGTCAATTGACCGGGTCGACAAAATCCGGCGCAGGACGCCCGCGACATGGGTGGGGGTGGTCACATAGTAGCGCGGGCGTGGGCGCGGCGATTCGCAGGCATGGATCAGCTTGGCCGTCACCGCCGAGGCGGGTAGTTCAAAGGTGTCTGGTCCCTTGCTCTCGTATAGCCGCTTCAGCAGGCTTTTCTCGTAGAGGTCCCGCAACGGGGATGCCTGCCAATTCACGTAGCGTTCGAAATGGGGAATGGAGTTCTCGCGGATCTTCGAGGTCACCGGGCCGGGTTCGATCAGGATCACGTGGATGTCGGTGTCGATCAGCTCGATCCTGAGCGTGTCGGTCAGCCCCTCCACCGCGTATTTTGTCGCCACATAGGCGCCGCGCCAGGGGAAGGAGACCAGCCCCAGGATCGAGGAATTCTGCACGATGCGCCCATGGCCTTGTTCCCGCATCACCGGAATGACCTGGCGGGTCAGCTCGTGCCAGCCGAAGAAATTGCTTTCGAAGATATCCCGCAGGGCCTCGGTCGGCAGATCCTCCACCGCGCCGGGCAGCCCGTGGGCGCCATTGTTGAACAGCACATCCAGGGTGCCGCCGGTGGCCTTGAGCACCTGCCCAAGGCCGGACGAGATCGTTTCGGCGTCGGTATAGTCGATCAGCGGGCTGTCAAACCCCTCGGCGCGCATCCGGTCGCAGTCATGCTGCTGGCGGCAGGAGGCAAAGACCCGCCAGCCGCGGGTCCGCATGCCGCGTGCCGCATCAAGGCCGATCCCGGAGGAACAGCCGGTAATCAGGATGGATTTCTGCATGAGACCCCCTTTGGCTTTGCGCGGCGGCGCGCCACGCCAGCGCCGTTATGGGGTCTTTTTGCTTACCAGTGAAGCGGCGATCCAGCCGAAATGCGCATTGTCGGTGGTGCGCAGGTGCAGCCACCCGGCACTATTGTCATCGATGACGATCACCTCGTCCCCGGCCAGAAGGCGGGTGATGATCGGATAGGCAGTACCCGGTCCCTGCCGCATGTTGACCCGCGAGGCGCGAATGCTGCGCAGGTCCAGATCGACTTCGGCGTCTTGAGCCTGCGGCACGTTGGGCGGGGTCGAGGCAGGGGCTGCGCGTTCGGGCGCCTCGCTCTGCAAGCCACCGCCAAGACCCGCCTCAAGCGAGGCAAGCTGTAGCCCACCCGATCCCAGGCCGGCGTTGAACAGGCTGGCGGATGCCGCCGCCGAGACGTCGCGCGCTCCTCGGCCCAGGGCTTGCGGGGCAAGCACGGTGGCGGCTTGCCGCTCTTCGATGCGTGCGCGTACCAGGCTCTTGTGGCGCGTCTCGATCGTGGTGTGCGTCACCAGAGAGGCGGCGGAGACGGTGATCCCCTCTTGGGTTTCACGGCTCGATTTGGGAGCAGGCGCCGTGGCGACCTCGGTGACAGGGCGTTCGGGCGGGGTGAAATCGCCGCCGCCGCTCAATTCGTAAAACCCCCATCCGAGGAATGCAAAAGACACCAGAACAAAGCGCGACATGGCGCATCCCCCGAAACAAATCAACGACAAGCCGCCGGTGGCAGCTGGACCCGGTGCCCACGCTTCGGCCCTTGTAAAAAAACGGGACGGGGCAGGCGGGGGGACCATAGGCGGCGCGGGCTTAATCTTAGGTGAAAGAGGGCTTTGGGCACAGGGGGAGAGTCAGTTTTCTTCTCCCCCGCCGCATTGCGGTAATTCGGCAGTCGGTAACGCGCCGCTTTACCACGGCAGACGGGGGCAGTATTACCACGGAATGAGCGACTTGGTAGAAGACCCCGACCTCCCCTCCGCGCCGCAGAATGGCGAAGTGCTGGAACCCCTGCGCCGCGCCATTGGCGAGCGTTACCTGACCTATGCGCTGAGCACGATCATGCACCGGGCGCTGCCCGATGCGCGCGACGGGTTGAAGCCGGTGCACCGGCGGATTCTCTACGCGATGAACCGTCTGCGGCTGAGTTCGACCGGCGGGTTCCTGAAATCGGCCAAGATTTCCGGCGATACCATGGGGGATTTCCACCCCCACGGCGATGCGGCGATCTATGACGCCATGGCCCGCCTCGCGCAGGAGTTCAACGTCCGCTATCCGCTGGTGGACGGCCAGGGCAACTTCGGCAATATCGACGGCGATAACCCGGCGGCCTCGCGCTATACCGAGGCGCGGATGACCTTCGTCGCCGAGGCGATGCTGGAGGGGCTGAGCGAAGACGCGGTCGATTTCCGCGACAACTACGATGGGCGCCTGACGGAACCGGCTGTCTTGCCCGCGACCTTCCCGAATATCCTGGCCAATGGCGCCAGCGGCATCGCGGTGGGCATGGCGACCAACATCCCGCCCCATAACATCGCCGAGCTGATCGACGCCTGTATCCACCTGATCAAGGCGCCGGGTGCCGATGATGATACACTGCTGAAATACGTGCCCGGCCCCGATTTCCCGACCGGCGGCATTATCGTCGAGCCCAAGGAGAATATCGCCAAGGCCTATCGCACGGGGCGGGGATCCTTCCGTCTGCGCGCCACCCATGAGGTCGAGGACCTGGGCCGCGGCCAGTGGCAGATCGTGGTCACGGAAATTCCGTACCAGGTGCAGAAGTCCAAGCTGATCGAGAAGATCGCCGAGCTGATCCAGACCAAGAAGGTGCCGATCCTGGCCGATGTGCGCGACGAGTCCGCTGACGACATCCGCATCGTGCTGGAGCCGAAATCTAAGAACGTCGATCCCGAGATCCTGATGGGGCTGATGTTCCGCAACTCCGATCTTGAGGTGCGCTTCTCGCTCAACATGAACGTGCTGATCGACGGGGTGACGCCCAAGGTCTGCTCGATGAAGGAGGTGCTGCGCGCCTTCCTCGATCACCGCCGCGACGTGCTGCAGCGCCGCTCGCGCCACCGGATGGCAAAGATCGACCACCGGCTGGAGGTGCTGGACGGTTTCATCATCGCCTTCCTGAACCTTGATCGGGTGATCGACATCATCCGCTATGACGAGGATCCCAAGGCTGCCTTGATGCGCGAGGATTGGTCCAAGGATCACCCTCGCGCCCATGACGAGGCCGATTATGTGACGCCCGCCAAAGGGGCAGGGGAACTCTCTGAGGTACAGGCCGAGGCGATCCTCAACATGCGCCTGCGCTCCCTGCGCAAGCTGGAAGAGATCGAGCTGGTGCGCGAACGCGACGCCCTGCGCGAAGAACGCGCTGGGCTGGTCGAGCTGCTGGGATCGGAAGAACTGCAGTGGAGCCGGATCACCGAACAGCTGCGCGAGACCAAAAAGACCTTTGGCAAGGATTACGAAGGCGGCGCCCGCCGCACCCGCTTTGCCGAGGCGGGAGAGGTCGAGGATGTGCCGCTAGAGGCGATGATCGACCGCGAACCGATCACCGTGGTCTGCTCCCAGATGGGCTGGATCCGGGCAATGACCGGCCATATCGACCTCAGCCGCGAGCTGAAGTTCAAGGACGGCGACGGGCCGCGCTTCATCTTCCATGCGGAAACTACCGACCGTTTGCTGGTCTTTGGCAGCAACGGGCGATTCTATACCCTGTCGGCGGCGAACCTGCCCGGCGGGCGCGGCATGGGGGAACCCGTCCGCCTGATGGTGGATCTGCCCAACGAGGTGGAGATCGTCGATATCCTGATCCACAACCCCGAAGGGCGGCTCCTGGTGGCCTCCTCCGCGGGCAACGGCTTCATCTGCGCTGAAAAGGACATCGTCGCCCAGACCCGCGGCGGCAAGCAGGTCTTGAACGTCAAGGATGACGAAAAGGCGAAGATCTGCGTACCGGTTCAGGGCGATCACGTCGCCGTGGTGTCGGAGAATGGCAAGTTCCTGGTCTTCTCGGTCGAGGAAATGCCGGAGCTGACCCGCGGCAAGGGCGTGCGCCTGCAGAAATACAACATGGCGCGCGGCAAGCAGGGTTCGCTCGAACTGGACGGCGGCCTCAGCGATGTTACCACATTCAATTGGGACGATGGCCTTACGTGGGAAATGGGCGGTGGCAAGACCCGTCACGAGACCGATCTTGGCCAATGGCTGGGCAAGCGGGCCGGCGTCGGCAAACGTCCGCCCTATGGTTTCCCGCGCAACTACAAGTTCAAATAATCGACACCGGGGTTTACCGGCGCTGCCCGCTCTGGCTATCTGGCGGCGACCGGCATCCTGCCCGGTGTGATCAAGGGAACAAGACATGATCCGACTTCTCGCCTTTCTGGGCCTGTTTGCCCTGGTCGCGGCCTGCGGTGAAACGCAACTGAACGAGCCGCCCGAGGATCTGGGTGCGTTCAAGGTGCGCGTGGCCCACGTTTATACCGAGAAGGCGCTGAAATGGCCGATGTCCCGCGATGCGGAGCAATCCGAATGGCTGGAACCGATGAAAACCGCGCTGGAGGCGCGTCTGCGTCGCTACGACGGGGCGCAGGAATACGATGTGGCGGTCACGCTTGAAGGCTTCATGCTGGCCCCGGCGGGGGTGCCGATTCTGTTCAGCCCCAAAAGCGTCGCGGTGGTGAATGTTTTTGTCTACGACGTTGCCAAGAAGGAATTTCTGGCCGACAAGCACCAGATGGAGATCTTCGAAAGCACCACCGGCGAAAGCGCCATTGTCGGTTCGGGGCATAGCCGCACCCGGGAAGAGCAGATCGCCGGCCTGTCCCTGAATATCGCCGATGCGGTCGAGGAATTCCTGGCTGAGCAGCACAAGAAAAACGGCTGGTTCGCCCCGCGCGAAGCGGCAGCTGAAAAGGCCAGCGAAGAGGGCTAACCCCCTGCCGGGGGGCTGAAACCCGAACAATCCGGCTGAACTTGGCCAAATCCACCTCTGTCAAGCAGGAACGGGTTGATTTTTGCGCGTAAACCAAATAATCGGCGCGCGCAGAGGAAACCGGGTCGCAGATGGACCCCACATTTCAAAAGGGCGCCAAGAGAATGGCTAAGGAAAAGTTTGAGCGTAATAAACCGCACGTCAACATCGGCACCGTTGGCCACGTTGACCACGGCAAGACCACGCTGACCGCAGCGATCACCAAATACTTCGGTGACTTCAAGGCATACGACCAGATCGATGGCGCGCCGGAAGAAAAAGCCCGCGGCATCACCATCTCGACCGCCCACGTTGAGTATGAAACCGAGGCGCGTCACTACGCGCACGTCGACTGCCCCGGCCACGC
>NZ_JARCJL010000069.1:0-1344 GCF_028890025.1 Phaeobacter sp. PT47_59 | reverse complement strand
TGTGAACGGCGGAGCAATACTCGGCCACGGTAGCGACGGCATAGTGTTGTCGCGGGCGGCGTAAAAGTCGTCCACTTTTGCCCTTTCGGATTTCGGGAGGGCTTGGGGATATACACCGTGGACTTGTATTTGAAGGTGCGTCACGCTCATTTCCAGGATGGATTGAGCGGGCGTCAGATTGCCCGGGATTTTGGGATCAGCCGGGACAGTGTTGCGAAGATGTTGGCCTATTCGGAGCCGCCGGGATATCGGCGGACAGCGCCGATCAGGCGCCCGAAGCTGGATGCGTTCACCAGCCAGATGGACCAATGGCTTGCTGAAGACAGGGGCCGCCCTCGCAAGCAGCGTCACACCGCAAAGCGTATTTTCGAGCGGTTGCGGGACGAGTGCGGTTTTGATGGCAGCTACACCATCGTCAAGGATTACGTTCGAGACCGGAAGCGGACCGGCAAGGAGATGTTCGTGCCGCTGAGCCATCCGCCCGGTCATGCACAGGCCGATTTTGGTGAAGCGCTTGTCGTGATCGGCGGCGTCGAGCAGAAGGCACACTTCTTTGCCCTCGATCTGCCGCACAGCGACGCGTGCTACATCCGGGCCTATCCTGCGGCCAATACCGAGGCGTGGCTTGACGGCCATGTCCATGCCTTTGCGTTCTTCGGCGCGGTTCCCCAGTCGATTCTTTATGACAATGACCGCTGCCTGGTTGCCCGGATTCTGCCGGATGGCTCCCGGCAAAGAACCCAGCGGTTCAGCGCGATGTTGTCGCATTACGTGATCCGGGACCGCTATGGCCGTCCCGGCAAGGGCAATGACAAAGGGGCCGTGGAGGGGCTGGTCGGCTACGGGCGTCGCAACTTCATGGTGCCGATCCCGTCCTTTCCGGACTGGCACGCGTTCAACGCTCACCTGGAAGAGCAGTGCCGCAAGCGCCAGGGTGATGTTCTGCGTGGCTACAAGGTCAGCATCGGGGAACGGCTGAAGGCCGATCTCGCGGCGATGCGGGATTTGCCCGGCACCCCCTTTGAGGCCTGTGAGTTGCAAAGTGGCCAGGTCACATCGACATCGGTGGTGCGCTATCGCGGCAATGATTACTCGGTGCCGGTTGCCTACGGCCACCGTGCGGTCTGGATCAAGGGCTTCGTGACCCGGGTTGTCATCGGCTGCGGCGCCGAGGTGATCGCCGAGCATTCGCGCTCCTATGACACCGGCGACATGGTGTTTGATCCACTGCATTACCTGGCGCTGATCGAACGCAAGATCATGTCCTTCGATCAGGCCGCGCCTCTGCAGGGCTGGGAGTTGCCCGAAGCGTTCAAAACCCTGCGCCGACTGCTGGAAGCCCGG
>NZ_JARCJL010000068.1:0-1404 GCF_028890025.1 Phaeobacter sp. PT47_59 | reverse complement strand
CGGTAGTGCCCCGTGGGGTGGTGTAAGAGGCCGCGCGCGAAGCCCTTGGCGTAGCGCAGCGCGCGGCCGGGCTGGCGGCCATCGCGCTTCTTCGTAGTCTGAGGTTGTTCGAAGACCGACGACAACGAAGGAGAGCACGATGACCGAGAACATGATCGACCTTCCGGGCATGATCGCCAAGAGCGATGACGCGGATTTCTTGCGCGAGCTGATCCAGGATGCCGCGCAGCGGCTGATGGATATCGAGGTGGCCACCGTTTGCGGTGCGGGCCATGGCGAGCGCAGCCCGCACCGGGAGAACCAGCGGAACGGCTACCGGCCGCGGCAATGGGATACCCGGGCGGGGACCATCGGCCTGAACATCCCGAAGCTGCGCAAGGGCAGCTATTTTCCGACCTTCCTGGAGCCACGGCGGACGGCGGAGAAGGCGCTGATGGCAGTGATCCAGGAGGCCTACATCCATGGTGTTTCCACGCGCGCTGTCGATGACTTGGTGCGCGCCATGGGGCTGACGGGCACCTCCAAGAGCCAGGTCTCGCGGCTCTGCGAGGAGATCGACGAGCGGGTGCAGGCGTTCCTGAACCGGCCTCTCGAAGGCGATTGGCCCTTCCTCTGGCTCGACGCCACTTATGTGAAGCTGCGTGAGGGCGGGCGGATCGTCTCGATGGCGGTGATAGTGGCTGTGGCGGTCAATACAGACGGGCGGCGCGAGATCTTGGGGATTACCGTCATGCCCTCGGAAGCCGAGACGTTCTGGGCCGACTTCCTGCGGTCTCTTACTCGGCGCGGCCTGCGGGGCGTGCAGTTGGTGATCAGCGACGCACATGAGGGCCTGAAAGCTGCCGCACGCAAGGTGCTCAGTGCCGGCTGGCAGCGCTGCCGCGTGCATTTCCAGCGCAACCTCCTGGCCCGCGTGGGCAAGACCCACAAGCCGGTGGTCAGCGCGGTGGTAAAGACCGTTTTCGCCGAGAAGGACCGCGACCAGGCCCATGCCCGCTGGCGTGAGGTCGCCGACAGCCTGCGGGACCGGTTCCGCGATGTTGCCGAGCTGATGGATGAGGCGGAGCATGACGTGCTGGCTTACATGGCCTTCGACGAGAGCCTGCGCTCGAAGCTGCACAGCACAAACCCACTGGAACGCGTCAACAAGGAGATCAAGCGGCGGACCAATGTCGTCGGCATCTTTCCCAACCGCGAAGCCGTCATCCGGCTGGTCGGCGCGCTCATGCTGGAGCAAAACGATGAATGGGCCGTCTCCCGCCGCTACATGCCGGTGGAAAAGCTGACGGCCGTGTGCAACGATACCGGCGCGGCGACGATGATCGCCGCGCAGTGAACGAGCAGCACCAGCTATGAAGAAGCAGGTGGACGCCAGTTCCTACACCATCTCCCGGGACACTACCC
>NZ_JARCJL010000067.1:0-1632 GCF_028890025.1 Phaeobacter sp. PT47_59 | reverse complement strand
TCTGGCACAAGACGGCAGTCGATCTTGGCCTTCGCCGTGAAGCCTTTCGCGGCCCTGTCCGCGACCAGCTCCTTCAGCGCGGCATGCCGACGGCCACCGGCGAGGACAGCATATTTGCCGTCGAGCTTCTGGACCATGAGCGGCTGCAGGAGACCCAGAACGGCGATGCTTGCCTTCAGATGGGCGATGTTCTCAGGATCATAGGTTTCCGGCGAGTTGCTGCGCACATTGGCGGGATGTGAGACCAGATCGCCGATGGCGACGGAGACGGGTTTGAAGCTTGTGGTCATGGCGTTTCCTTTTCGGTGGGTTTGGAGCGGCCCGCGCATTCAGATGCGCGGCCAATCCCCGTCTTCAGGGATCACCACAACAAAAGGCCCACTCTCCCTTTGAGGGGTCAGCGGGCCTTCATCGCCTGGGCTGTCAGGAGGGGTGTCCCCTCCCCTACCAGTCGCGCGCCAGCATGATGGTCAGCACGCGCATGGTGGTGGCGGGATTGTCCGGGGCCTCGGCGCCATAGCGGAAGTCGGAATCCGCTTCGTACAAATCCAGTTTCCAGAACACGGTCTCGCCGCGGACCTCGACCGCCCCGAAATCATGCCATCCTTCGGGATCGTTCTCGGGCTCGAAGGTCTCGAACATGCCCGTGGCCTTCACCGCCTCGGCCATGAAGCCGTCACCGGCATTCATAATTGAGCGGGTGACATGCATGCGGCCCTGAATAGACTGGGCGGTTGGCACACCGAGGCACGCGAGCTTGCGAAACGCGTCGTTCTGCGCTGCGATCACACTCGGATCAGGGCGGTCTGTCTGGGGTTGTCCTGTCATGGACATGGGGTGCTCCTTTGAGAAGTTGAAACACCCTTCCAAAAGCCAGCTTTTTCTTTTTCCCCCTGGCGGCAGGACAGAAGCAGAAGGGGCCCTACCCGAACAATCGCTTGGGTCTGTAATTCGGGTTGGGGATGGTTTCGATCCAGCCGCCTTGGTGCTTGATGGTCTCAAGTGCCGCCGAGAGCGGATAAGCGCCCTCGGACGGGCTCCACCAATAGGCGCCGTGCTTGAAGGTGATGATCTTGCGGCGGCCGTCGTTGAAGCAGGCCACCCGCAGCGTCTTGGGTTCCTTACGTGACATGGGCGTCTCCGTTCTCCCTGTGGTCAGGCGGCCTTGGCTCGGCCCCCTGCCCTGCCCGCCTCCGATCTGGCGATCAGGTAATCACAGGCGCGCTGCGCATCCGCGGCGTGCTTGAAGATCGCACCCTTGTCCGACCGAAGAACGCGCAACCAGTTATGGAGGTAGGCAGCATTCATCTCGAGCGTATGCGCCGTAAAGCCGAGCGTCTGACCCAGGAACACCGAGGTCAATTCCGCGACGATCTCCTCGCGCGCGTAAGAGGTGTTGCCAAACTTCGAGAACCCGAAATCACGGTTCAGTCGATGCCGGGCCTTCGTGGCATGGGCCAGCTCATGCGCCCAGACCCCGTAGAAATTGCGCGGGTCCTGGAACCGCGTGATGGATGGCATGTAGACCTTGTCCACGGGGGGCAAATAGTACGCCTCCGTGCCCGTGAAGACGGTCGTGATGTCGATGGCATCGAAAAACGCCTGCATGTGCGGGATGGGCTCGGACGGCGG
>NZ_JARCJL010000066.1:0-1668 GCF_028890025.1 Phaeobacter sp. PT47_59 | reverse complement strand
CCCGTATTCCCCAAGTAACCCGCTGATTTCGCTGTCCTGAACTCGACATTACCTATATAAATCATGGTGTTGATGGCTACGAGGGGCTTGTTTCATGGATCACCCAGAGGGTGCGGGCTCGCAGCGGGCAGATCGGGTGGATTTCGACCGCCGTGTGCGGGTGGAGTTCCGGGGTGCGCAGATCAGTTCGGACGGCGGCCTGCTGGTGATGCGCGAGCTTGATGACGCGCTCGGGCTGTCCGATCTTGCGGCAGCAGCATTGCGCGACACCCGTCCGGGCAAGAACACGCTCCATCGGCTTGAGGGGCTGTTTCGGCAGTCGGTCTATGGGCGGCTGGCAGGCTATGAGGATGTCAACGATGCCGACCGTCTCGCGCTCGATCCTGTCATGCGTCAGGTTGTCGGAGGCCGGGCTGTCGACGCTCAAGCTGCCTCGGCTTCCCAGATGGGGCGGTTTGAGACCGAGACGCTGACCTTTGCCGAGAACCGGGCGGCGCTGGCCGACCTGAACGGGCAATGGATCGACCGGTTTCATGATCGCAACGACCTGAAGTTCATCGTGCTGGACATGGACAGCTCGGTCAGCCCCACCCATGGCGATCAGGAAGGGTCCGCCTGGAACGGGCATTTCGATTGCAATTGCTATCACCCAAACTTCCTGTTCAACCAGTTCGGGATGCTGGAACGCTGCGCCCTGCGCAATGGCAACGTCCACAGTGCCGACGGCTGGCGGGACGTGCTCGACCCGGTGATCGCCCGCTATGCCAAACGTGACATCATGCGCTTTTTCCGCGCCGATGCCGCCTATGCGATCCCCGCGATCTATGCGCGGCTGGAAGAAGCAGGCTATTTCTACGCCATCCGACTACCCACCAACAGCGTCCTGCGCGAGAAGATCGCGCATCGGCTGAACCGGCCCGTAGGGCGGCCTTCGCTGACCAAGGTGAAGCGGTTCTTTGAGGATTTCTACTATCAGGCCGCGTCCTGGGACAAGGAGCGCCGCGTGATTGCCAAGATCGAATGGCACCCAGGCGAGCTGTTCCCACGTGTTGGCTTCATCGTCACCAACCTACCGATGGAGCCGGATTGGGTGGTGCGGTTCTACAACCAACGCGGCACTGCCGAACAGCACATCAAGGAAGGCAAATACGCCTTTCGCTGGACGCGGCTGTCATGCAGAAAGTTCCGTGACAACGAGGTCCGGCTGCAGCTGCACGCACTGGCCTACAACCTGGCCACCTTCCTGCGCTGCATCGAACTGCCCGAGGCCATGGCCGACTGGTCGTTGACCAGCCTGCAACTGAAACTGATCAAGATCGGGGCACGCGTCGTCCGCCATGCCCGCGCCATCACCTTCCAGCTGGCCGAGGTTGCTGTCACCGGCCCGATGGTGCGCGCCATCCTCGCCGCCATCCGCCGATTGCGAGCGCCACCGCTATGCGCATGAACGGGATTCGGATTCAAACAGAACGAAAGCAGCAGGACAGGTCCGTCCGCCCCGCTGAAAAACGGCGCCGCCGAGCCACGATGATGCAGGTTCTCGGCCCGATCCGCCCAGTTCCAGGCGCTTGGGCGACCACAGACACCGCTCAGGGCGAAAAAAGCTTGTTCAATTGGCAAAATCAGGCGATCTTGACATCACCTGGCACGCCACTTGGGGAATGTCGG
>NZ_JARCJL010000064.1:0-1697 GCF_028890025.1 Phaeobacter sp. PT47_59 | reverse complement strand
GGGTTCTGCCTCAATCTGTGTGGCGCAGTGGCAGCATTCGGGCTCTGAGGAGTTCTGGTCCGGCGCGACCGTACATGGCGCGCTTGAGGGTCTTCAGGCGATTGACTTGGCCCTCAGCCTGACCGTTGCTCCACGGAAGTTCGATGGCATTGCGCACGGCCTCGATGTCGCGGTGCAGCGTGCGGGCAAAGCGCATGATTGGTGGGATGCCAGTCTCAATGGCCAGGTCGATCCATGCGTCCAGCGGGGCGGACTGGTCGCCGCGCAAAATGCCCTGAAACCGCATGGCAAGGCTCCGCATCGTGGCAAAGCTTGGCGATCCGGCCTTCAATGCATCTACCTTTTGGGCCTGGTCTGCGGTCAATTTGCGTCGCGGCTTGATACAGAGCGCCGCTGCGACAACCGGCGAAATGGCGTGACCGGTTTGCGGGTCCCGCACAGGCGCCAGGGGCAGCGGCGTGTCGGTCGGGCCTGCTAGAACGGTTTGTTCATCCCTTCGCCATCCGGCCAGCAGACGTTGCAAATGAGACAAGCTGCCCTCATAGCCATGGCGTTGAATTTCGACCAATAATTCCTGGCCGGACCGGATACCCTGTTTCCAGAGATCGGCCAGTATGCTCTCAAAATACCACGGCGACGTGGGCTTCAATGCAGCTCGGCGGCGGTCTGGTGGCGAGTCGGAGCTCAACCACTTCGCCACACTACGACGCGGGAAGCCGGTCCGACGTCCAATTTCGCTACAAGACAGCCCTTGATCACGAAGCGCATGGATGTTTCGGAAAATTTCCTCACGTGATTTCCGATGAGCAAGACGCGATCGCAGTAGATGATTGGCCGTGCTGATGTTTTCGGCATCTGACAATAGCGCCCGCCCGGTGGCGCGGCCATGCATATTCATCTGCTCTTCAATGGCCTGGCGCAGGTTCTGGACGAGATGGAAACGGTCTGCGACCTGCAGGGCTTGCGGTGCACCCTGACGTGCGGCCTTCGCATATCCGCCACAACGATCCCGACTGATGACTTCAATCTCAGGGTGCTGCCGCAGCCAGCTCGCACAGCTTTCAACGCTCCGATCCGGAAGAATATCAATTACGGTCTGCCGCTCGAGATCGACGATGATGGTTCCGTAAGTCTGCGACTTGCGCCAGCTCCAATCGTCGATGCCAATGACCGTTGGCGGCGGGGCGACGCTTTCCGCACACTTCTTGAGGTGTCGCAGCACCGTGTCATTGCTGACACCGACGCCTAAACGGCGCAAGAGCCGCTCGGCAGGCCGTCCACCCGTGGCGTGCCCCAGATGAACTACAATGTCATCAGCACGCGAAGTTCGACGTGCAAATGGACGCGCAATTGACGAGGTGTAGTCCGAAAAAGTCCGCCGCGGGCACGTGGAAGCGCGACATCGCCACCTGCAGACCCAGAGTGCGATTGTTACCTTGTCGCCAAGTGCAGGTAAATCCTGTAGCCGCCTTTGCCGCCACCCGTGACGACGCCGAGAATGCAAACCACAATCTGGGCAGATGCCTCTGGGTGCCAAAACACCGGATACAAGCCACCCGCCGGAATCACGTCGCTTAACGCCTTGAACCGAAACGTCGCTCCCGGGCGACCAGTGCTTTTTTGAAATCACGACTATCCCTCCCGAATGTTCCAAGCTCAGGATAGTTGCGCCACACAAATTGAGGCAGAACCCTTAA
>NZ_JARCJL010000063.1:0-1744 GCF_028890025.1 Phaeobacter sp. PT47_59 | reverse complement strand
TCTGGCACAAGACGGCAGTCGATCTTGGCCTTCGCCGTGAAGCCTTTCGCGGCCCTGTCCGCGACCAGCTCCTTCAGGGCTGCATGGCGCCGTCCACCGGCCAGCACGGCGTATTTGCCGTCGAACTTCTGGACGAGGAGCGGCTGGAGCAGGCCCAGCACAGCGATACTGGCCTTCAGATGGGCGATGTTCTCGGGGTCATAGGTTTCCGGCGCGTTGCTGCGCACATTGGCGGGATGCGGGACGAGATCGCCGATAGCGACGGTAAGGGGAGCAAAGCTTGTGGTCATGGGATATCCTTCCAGGAGGGTGAGGTGTGGCCCGCGCGCTCACGCGCGTGACCAATCCCCGGCTTCAGGGATCACCACGACAAAAGGCCCACTTTCCCTTTGAGGGGTCAGCGGGCCTTCATCGTCTCAGATGTCAGGGTGAGGAGTCCCCTCCCCTACCAGTCGCGCGCCAGCATGATGGTCAGCACGCGCATGGTGGTGGCAGGATTGTCCGGGGTCTCAGCCCCGTAGCGGAAATCCGAATCTGCATCATAGAGATCGATTTTCCAGAACACGGTCTCGCCCCGGATCTCGACCGCCCCGAAATCGTGCCAGCCCTCGGGATCATTCTCAGGCTCGAACGTGGCAAACTCACCGGTTGCCTTGACCGCCTCGGCCATGAAGCCATCGCCGGCCTCCATAAGCGAGCGGGTGACATGCATCCGGCCCTGGATGGGCTGCGCGGGCGGCACTCCAAGGCACGCGAGCTTGCGAAACGCGTCGTTCTGCGCCGCGATCACGGTCGGCTCTGGACGGTCTGGCTGGGGTTGAACGGTCATGGACATGGGGATCTCCTTTGAGAAGTTAGAAACACCCTTCCCAAAGCCCACTTTTCCTTTTCCGGCCGGCGGCAGGGCCGAGACGGAAGGGTCTCTACCCGAACAACCCCTTCGGTCGGTAATTCGGGTTGGGGATGGTTTCGATCCAGCCGCCTTGGTGCTTGATGCTCTCGAGCGCTGCCGAGAGTGGATAAGCGCCCTCGGACGGGCTCCACCAATAAGCTCCGCGTTTGAAGGTGATGATCTTGCGGCGGCCGTCGCTGAAGCAGGCCACCCGCAGCGTCTTGGGTTCCTTGCGTGACATGCGAGTCTCCGTTCTCCGTGTGGTCAGGCGGCCTCTGCGCGGCCCCCTGCCCTGCCCGTCTCGGATCTGGCGATCAGGTAGTCGCAGGCGCGCTGCGCATCGGCGGCGTGCCGGAAGATCGCGCCTTTGTCCGACCGAAGAACGCGCAACCAGTTGTGGAGGTAGGCGGCATTCATCTCGAGCGTATGCGCGGTGAAGCCGAGCGTTTGCCCCAAGAACACAGAGGTCAATTCCGCGACGATCTCCTCGCGCGCATAGGACGTGTTGCCAAACTTCGAGAACCCGAAGTCACGGTTCAGCCGATGCGGGGCCTTCGTGGCATGGGCCATCTCATGGGCCCAGACCCCGTAGAAATTGCGCGGGTCCTGGAACCGCGTGATGGACGGCATGTAGACCTTATCCACGGGCGGCAAATAGTACGCTTCCGTGCCCGTGAAGACGGTCGTGATGTCGATGGCATCGAAAAACGCCTGCATGTGCGGGATGGGCTCGGACGGCGGATGCTCGGGCGCGGGCTCCGGGTCGGGGAAGAAACTGTCGGGCAGGCCATCGATCTGGCAGGCATTGAACACGCGGTAGGATTTCTGGAAGCGGAAGATGCGGGCTTCCTC
>NZ_JARCJL010000062.1:0-1889 GCF_028890025.1 Phaeobacter sp. PT47_59 | reverse complement strand
AGGCGCATCTCGCCTGCGACCCGGCGACGGGTCAGGGTCAGACCCCGGCCCAGATCGATTGGCGCTGTGGTGCCCAATGCGGCGGTCAGCATCTCCTGCGGCGTTTGCGGGTTGGAGACGAGGAAGCGTGCGCGTAACGCTGCCGCCCCTTCCTCGCTCAGCGTGCGCCCGATCATCGCCGTCGCCCCGTCAGGCGTGACGCGGTAGATACGCTCATTGGTGGTTGGAATGTCCTTCCAGATCGGCAGCAGCAGCCCAGTCAGCAGGTAAAGCTTGGTCGTGGTGGTTTTTGGCAGGGATGCAGCCTCGGTATCCCAAAGTCCTGCAAAGTCGGGCCTGCTGATCTCTTCCCAGGCCGAGGACTCAAACCGCGTCTCTTCGAGGTAGCTGGAGCCATTGGGCCGCACCGCCTTGCGCATGAGCGTGACGATATCCTCGTCATACATCTGCATGGGCCGCGCCGAGATGAGCGCCGCGCGGCCAGACGCTCGGTTGACCATCGGCAGCTTGTCGGGATTGCGCGACATGGCCTCTTCGGCGCCCAGGACATACACTGGGTCCGTCACCTCAAGCCCGATGATCCGCGTCACGGCACCGGATTTTGGGCAGGTCCAGAGATCCTCGGTGGAGACCTGCTCGATCTTTTCGCCACGCAGGGTTTCGACGCCGAAATCGAGCGTGCCCGCCGCGCGCGCCCGTTCGGTCTGATCAGCGATCCGGCGCATGAACTCCGCAAAGAGCGCGTTCTGCATGTGGATGGGGAGGGCAAGCACCCGGTTCAGAAACCGCTGGATCGGGGGAAGCTCTTCCAGCAGCACCCCGTCCTTGTCGATCAGCCGCAGGGCCGTCCAGTCGGTGAAGTTCTCATAGCTCATCGCCTCAGCGCGCCCGGCGGCAAGATCGGCGAAATACCCACGCAGCGCCGCCCGCGCGATCGGGCTTTCGAGATTGTCCTCCTCGCGGAACATGCCTTGCGAGCCGGTCTCGCGCTGACCCTTGGTCAAGGCCCCCAGCTGGTCGAGGCGCTTGGCTATCGTCGAGGTGAAGCGCTTTTCGCCATGCACATCGGAGGTGCAGACCCGAAAGAAGGGCGCGCTCACCTGAGCCGAGCGATGCGTGCGGCCCAGTCCCTGAATGGCCGCATCCGCGCGCCAGCCGGGCTCCAACAGGTAGTGCCGCCGCCGTTTCTGGTTCTTCGCCGTTTGCGCCGCATGATAGGACCGGCCCGTCCCGCCCGCATCGGAAAAGATCAGGATATCCTTCTCGCCGTCCATGAAGGCTTGGGTCTCCGACGAATTGCTGCTGGCGCTGCGCTTTTCGATGAAGAGACGACCATCCTCGGCCTTGAGGGGCCGGATGGACCGCCCCGTGACTTCAGCGACGGCCTCGTCGCCAAAGGCCCAGAGGATCTGGTCGAGCGCCGAGGGGATCGGCGCCAGCGTCATCAACTCCATCATGGCCGCGTCACGCAAAGCGAGCGCCTCGCGCGATACGACCAGCGCCCCGGGCTCATCCCGCAAAGGTTCCGCCACCATATTGCCGTCGATTTCGACCAGCTTTTGCGCGTGGATCGGGAAGGCCTGTTCGAGGTATCCCAGCACGTAGTCGCGCGGCGTCAAGGCCCCCTCAACGAGTTCATCCTCCGGGTCCATCGCCTCAAGCCGACGCTTCAGCAGGCTCTCGCCTGTAGAGACCACCTGAATGACGCAAGCATTGCCTGCCGCCAGATCGTCCGCGATGGCGCGGATGATGCTCGGGGCTTTCATGCCCATCAGGAGATGGTTGAAGAAGCGCTGCTTCGTGCTCTCGAAGCGGGACTTGGCCGAGGCGCGAGCAGCCGAGGCATTGGTCTCGCCCGAGGCGTCGTTGACGCCAGTCGCGGTCAGCGC